>JADFNT010000029.1 GCA_022563215.1 Pseudomonadota bacterium | reverse complement strand
GCCGGCCTCGCCGTAGTGCATGACGTTGGGGGCGTCGTGGAAGACCAGGCCCAGACCGTGGCCGCAGAAATCCCGGACCACCCCGTACCGCCCGGCCTCGGCGAGGCTTTGGATGGCGTGGCCGATGTCGCCCAACGCCGCCCCCGGACGGACGGCCTCGATGCCTTTCCACAGGGCCTCGAAGGTCAGGTCCATCAGCTTCTTCGCCTTCACGCCCACCGTGCCTATCGGGAACATGCGGCTGGTGTCGCCGTGCCAACCGTCGACGATGACGGTGATGTCGATGTTGAGGATGTCGCCCTCGGCGAGCATCTTGTCGCCAGGGATGCCGTGACAGACCACGTGGTTGATCGACGTGCAGATAGACTTCGGGAAACCCCGGTAGCCGAGCGGCGCCGGGATGGCGCCGTGATCGACGATGAAATCGTGGCACAGCTTGTCGAGCCGCTCGGTGGGAACCTTCGGCCGCACGTGCGGGGTGATGAAGTCCAGGCATTCCGCGGCCAGCCGCCCGGCCCGGCGCATGCCTTCGAAGGCCTCGGACCCGTGAATCTTGATGTGGCGACCGTCGGAAGCCACGAAATTAGCGGTCACATCGTGCATGACGGGAATTATGTCATTTATTTCTAAAAAGCCAATGGGAGGGGGCTGTCGATCCTGATTTCGCTTTTCGACAGCTTGCACCCGTAGCACAGCACCTCGACGCCGGCCTTCCTGGCCACCGCCAGCCCCTTGGCATAGACCGGGTCGATGTCCTGGGCGATGGCGAAGGTTTTGGCGTCCTGGCGCTGCACCAGGTAGAACATCACCGCCCGGTGGCCAAGGCCGACCATGTTCGCCAGTCCCACCAGGTGCTTGGCGCCCCGGGCGGTGACGGAGTCGGGAAATTCGGCCGGGGCGTCCTTCGCCAGGTCGCGCTTCATGGTCACGTTCTTGACCTCGACGTAGCATTTGTCGCCGTCATTCTCCAGCAACAGGTCGATGCGGGAATTCTCGCCGTATTTGACCTCGCGGCGGAGCGACGGATAACCCCGGAGCTCGGGGAACATGCCGGCCTCGACGGCTTCGGCGACGATGGCGTTGGGGAGCTGGGTGTTGATGCCGACCAGCGAGCCGCCGACGCGGATCAATTCCCAGGTGAACTTGAGCTTGCGTTCGGGGTTGCGGGCCGGGCTCAGCCATACTTCCGAGCCCGGCTCGTTGACCGACAGCATGGAGCCCGGATTGGCGCAATGCGCGGTCACCACTTCGCCGGCCTTGGCGCCGTCTTCCAGTTCCACGTCGGCCAGGAAGCGCTTGTAGCGCCTGATCAGCCGGCCTCGGATCAACGGGTCGGGAAACTTCATCGGGGAACTGTAGGGGGTGGGGGGGCATGAAACAATGGACCGATTGATCCCGCTTTTGACCGCCCATCACGCCGCCGATAAGCTTGCGCCTTGGCATGGAGGATTCCTTGAAGATTCCGCGCTGGATGATCGGCGTTTTCGCCGCCGCCCTGGTTTGGCCCGCCACCAAGGTTCTGTTTGGCGGCAACGCCGCCTGGGCGGCACCGTGCGGGCCCGAGGTCGAGGTGTGGTTCGTCGAGACCGACGGCGACTTTTTCGTCATCAAGAACAAAAGCCTCGAAGGATGGTCCCTGGTGTCGCTGATAATCCGGCTCACGGGCTCGCGGGGCCGGGTTGTCTTCGACACCGCCGAAGGCGGCCCCGGGGCCAGCATGTCGCACCCTTTCCAACCGATCGAAAGCGGCGTCGGGTTCCTGGGCGCGACCCCGGTCGGCGACGGCGACGAGCAGGTGCGCTTGGAGTTCTCGGACTTTGCTCCGGGGCGCGAATTTATGTTCATGATCGACGTTGACGACCGGCTGGAAAATTCGGAATTCGGCCAGGCCGTCGTCAGCGGCGACGAGATCGAGGGCGCTAGCGCCGAAGCGGTGCTGATGACCGGGTCCGGGGCCAAATCGAAAGCCTATGGCCGCTTCGGCAACGACGCCCGGGCGCGGCTCAGGGGCGGGCTGTGCGCCTGAAAAATAACGCTTATTCCGGTTTCGCCTTCTCGCCCGCTGAAATCTCCACCGTATCCAGGGCGTCGGCGAGGCGCGCCTTGGCCGAGCCGGGCTTCAGGGGCTGTTGCTGCGACGGATCGGGGGCCCAGCCGGTCAGGGTGATGATCTGGAACGTCGCCGGCACCCGGCCGCCGTCATCGGCGAAAAGCTCCCGGTAACGGGCCGCCGCCGCCATCAGGGTGCCCCGCCGGGTGAAACCCTTGCGGCTTTCGGCCGCGGCGTTGGCCTCGCCCATGGCATGCAAGTCGGCCATCAGCTTCATCGGGTCCTCGTACATGACGGTCAGGGTATCGGTGTCGGCCACCGGCAGGGCGAACCCGGCGCGCAGCAACAGCCCGCCCAAGTCACGGACCTCGGCCATCGGCGAGATGCGGGGGCTGAGCCCGTCCTCTTCGGCGATTTCGGCCTCCGCCAGCGCCCGGCGCAGCTCCGTCAGCGTCTCGCCGCCCAGCATCGAGGCCAGGAACAGCCCGTCCGGCTTCAAGGCGTGGCGGATTTGCGCCAATGCGCCCGGCAGGTCGTTGACCCAGTGCAGGCTGAGGTTGCTGATGATCAAATCGAAGGTTTCGCCGGCGAACGGCAGCGCCTCTTCGTCGGCGGCCAGCACAAGGGGGCCGGCGCGTTTAGCCATGGCCGGCGACAGGTCGCATTGGATGAGGGTTTCGATACCGCCGGGCCCGTCCCCGGCGCCGAGCACCCGGGCGAGCTGCCCGGTGTGGCAGCCAAGGTCGAGGGCCATCGGGAACGTGCGCTTGACGTCCAGCAACCGGTCGCACAACCGCTCGGCGGACTCGCGGAACAGGAAATCGTGATCGTCCAGACGCGGCGCCGCGCGGTCGCGGTGGCGGCGTACGGTTTGGCGGTTGAACACCTCGTAGGAATCCGACATGGTGAATTTATGACACAGGGGGGACAGGCCATAAACACTTCGCGGTCGCCAGGGGGATCCCCCGGGGGATCACCGGGGCCGCTCCGCCAATGGGCCGGACAGGCCCTCGACGTCCTGCTGCCGCCCGGGTGTCCGGTCTGCGACGCCGTCGTCGACAAGGCAGGGACTCTGTGCGGGCCGTGCTGGCGGCAGGTGGACTTCCTGGGCTCGCCGCAGTGTTCGGTTTGCGGCCTGCCGTTCGAGTTCGACCCTGATCCCGACTCCCATGCCAACGGGTCCGATAACATTCTGTGCGGCGCCTGCATCCGCGACCGCCCGCCCTATGAGCGCGCCCGCGCCGTCATGGCCTACGGCGATTTCAGCCGCCGCATGGTCCTCGCCTTCAAGCACGGCGACCGCACCGACGCGGCGCCGGCTTTCGGCAAATGGCTGGCCCGCGCGGGTAAGGTCTTGGCCGCCGAGGCCGACCTGATCGTGCCGGTGCCGCTGCATTGGACGCGGCTTTTTCACCGCCGCTACAACCAGGCGGCGCTGCTGGCCCATGCCCTCGGCCGCGAGACCGGGCTCAAGGTGGTGCCCGACCTATTGCAACGGCGCCGCAAGACGCCGCCCCAAGTGCGCATGGGCCCGGCCCAGCGCCGCCGCAACCTGCGCGGCGCCTTGCGGGTGCATCCGTCAAGGCGCGAGCGGCTGAAGGACCGGCGGGTGCTGCTGGTCGACGACGTGTTGACTACGGGGGCCACGGCGTCGGCCTGCGCGCGGGTGCTGTTGCGCGGCGGCGCCGGGGCCGTCGACGTGTTGACCTTGACCCGGGTGGTGCGCGCGGCCTTTTAAACCCCGGCTTTTAAACCGAAGTCTTAACCCCTATATAACCCCGGAACCGATCCCGCCGCCGCCCCCGAGGAGCCCCGCGTGGCCGAAATCGAGATTTATACCTCGCCCTGGTGCCCGTTCTGCATCGCCGCCAAGAGGCTGCTGGACAACAAGGGCTTGGCCTATAAAGAGATCGACGTGACCATGAAGTCCGGCGCCCGCCAGGAAATGGTGGAGCGCGCCGGCGGCAACAGAAAAGTCCCGCAGATTTTCGTCGACGGCGAACACCTCGGCGATTGCGAGGACATCATGGCCCTCGAGGCCGATGGCGAACTCGATGCCCGGCTCGGGCTCGGGGGTTGAAGGGAAGCCGGGGGGGATGAGCCAGCCTTTCACCGTCGCCTGCGTGCAGACGACCTCGGGCACCGAGGTCGGGCCAAACATCGACGCCGCCTCGGCCCTGGTCCGCGCCGCCGCCGCCGACGGCGCCGATTTCGTGCTGCTGCCCGAAACGGTCAACATCATGGAGCCCAGGAACAAGCGGCTGTTCGAAAAGATCGCGCCGGAAGAGGACGACGAATGCCTGAAGGCGTTCCGCGCCCTGGCCCAGGAGACAAACATCTGGCTTCTAGCCGGGTCGCTGGTGGTCAAGGACTCCGCCCCGCCGCCCGAAGGCGAGAGGGCCAAGGCCCACAACCGCTCCTTCCTCATCGATCCCGAGGGCGGCATTACCGCGCGTTACGACAAGATCCACATGTTCGACGTCGATCTCGGCGACGGCGAGACGTACCGGGAATCGAAGACCTACGAGCCGGGAACGAAAGCCGTCTCGGCCGACCTGCCGTGGGGACGGCTGGGGATGACGGTCTGCTATGACCTCCGCTTCCCGCGCCTGTACCGGGCCCTGGCCCAAGGAGGCGCCGATTTCGTGTCCATTCCCTCGGCCTTTACCCGTCCCACCGGGATCGCCCACTGGCACGTCCTGATGCGCGCCCGGGCGATCGAGAACGGCTGCTTCGTCTTCGCCCCGGCGCAATGCGGCGAGCACGAAGGCGGGCGCAAGACCTATGGCCATTCGCTGATTATCGACCCCTGGGGCGAGGTGCTGGCCGACGGCGGCTTCGATGTCGGGTTCGTCAGTGCCGAGATCGACCCGGCCAAGGTCGCCGAGGCGCGGGCGAAAATCCCGTCCCTCGATCACGACCGGGACTTTGAATAAGAAATTTTCCCCGTTTCGGGCGCCGCCGCGCGGTTGCCATGTCGGCTTGCGGGTTTGAGCCCGTCAACCCAACGGAACCCGACGAATGACCGCTAGAGCGCGTCAGGTTTGAATGGAATCATTGGAACTTGGTGGGCTCTGGTTGCGGCGCATGCCGCAACCCGCCGCGCAACGGGCGTCAGCCCCCATGGCGCATGAACGGGCGTCTGAATGCAGGGTTGATCGTGTGATCGCGATCAACCCTGACACGCTATAAGGACCCTGAGCAGACGTTCGTTGAATCGCAGGCATTAATGGGGATTTTCTTAGCCACCGTTACTTGTTCTCCCGGTTGTCGAACGCCGCCATCCATTCGCCGGCCAGCCGCTGCGCCTCGGCAATCTGGGCGGCGGTCATTTTCTTGGCCAGGAAGTCGCGGTCACGCTCGGAATTGCGGCGTTTCCTGCCGGGCGGGTGGCGCGAGGCCGCGAGGTCGAACCACTTGTGCGCCTGCACATAGTCCTGCTCAACGCCGTCGCCGTTGCCGTACGACATACCGAGGTTATTCAGGGCTTCGGTGAAGCCTTGCTCGGCGGCCCGTCGCCACCAATTCACCGCCTTCGTGTAGTCCTGCGCCGTGCCGCGGCCTTTGTAGTACATTAAGCCGAGGTTGAATTGCTCGAAGGGGTTGCCCTGCTTAGCGCCTTTCTCGGCGGCGTCAAAGGCGGGTTTGAAGACGAAGCCGGCGATACTGGATAGTAGGCCTTTCTCGCCGTCTGATCGGGCGCTGGTCATCGCCGCTTGCGCCTGCGTTTGTGCTTACGTTTTGATTTCCTCTTTCGCATCTTCCGGTCCCAAATCCCAAGCCCAACCATGCCAAGGACGACAACAACGACTATCGGCAGAACTGCGCCGATCGAGCCACCGCCCCTTAAGGTGTCATGGTAAGCAAAAGCCGACGAGGCGACAAAGGTTACAGTGGCGATGATGGAGGCGGCGAATACGGAAAATTTCATCAAAGTGACTGAAGCGCCTTCGACAACGCCTCTTCCGGACCGAGGATAGTTTCCGGTCCGTCGTCCTCGAATTCCGAATCTTCTATCCGCGTACAGGTCGCGAGCCATGAATAAAGCCAGGGCGTCCTCGGAACTTCCACCCCCGGGGGCTTCTCCGCGCCGATGCCGAATTGCGATGCCGCCAACTCGCGGGCCTTGTCTTCGTCAGCCGCTCGCACAGTCAAAGGGCCTGCGTACGTGCTCGCCTGCCAGTGGTGGTCGTCCGGATTGATCGGCTCAAGCTTCCAGATCGGCATGTTAGTTCTCCTTCCGGAGCGCCCGATAACGGTACACCGCCCGCCGACAAAGAAAAACCCCGCCATGGGGCGGGGCGAAGTTTCTCCTGGAAAAGGGTTCAGGCACCTGCAAGGTGCCGGGCGCCATCGATTCGGTTCGAGCGGATGTACGAAAAAAAACGCTTTCCGTAGATCGTGTTTTCATAAAATTTCGGGCTTCCAACCCTTGGCTTTTTGTCCACACATGGCTAAGAGCCGCCGTTAAGGCCCTGGCCGTTCGACGACCGCTTTCGGGTGGTTAGCAGATGGGGTGGATGGCTCCCGCTCCCGGCATCGCAATGTGCCAAAGTGTGGTTGTCATTATGCAACCACGAGCAAAAGGAGCCATCCGCTATGAAGATTACCACGGTCGGCCTGGATTTTCACCGCTCGTTTCATCGACCGTATCGGCAAAGGCATACGGGGCGCTCCCCGTGATGCCCTGGCTGGTTTGGTCGCCTTGCAGGGCAGCGGCCGTTCTCTTCGCCACAGAGACGAGGGATAAAGCGGAAACCCGAAATCCGCTAATCCCCCGGTGCCACCGGATGGGGCGCCGGCTCGGCGCAGTCGCGGTCGCTGATTCCTAAGTCATTGACGGCGCAGATGCGCTGCTTGACGCCGGGGATTTCCGCCGTCTCGTCGAGGCCGTGCTCATAGGCGACGATCTGAAGGCGGCCCCCAAGCAGGTCCAGGAGCTCGCCGCATTTAAGCAGGTGGTCGGGATTGCGTGGGCGCTGGAAGCGTTCGTTGCCGCTGGCGAAGGTCTCGTAGATCAGCACCCCGCCGGGCGCCAGGGCGGCGAGGATGTCTTCCATCAGCGCCCGGTGCAGGTAATTGACGACGACGATGCCGGCGAACGTCCGTCCCGCCAGCGGCCCGCCCGGGGCAAAAACGGAGGCCCCGGTTTCCAGGTCGGCCTCGATGATTTCGGCCCTGGGTTCGCCGGTCAGGTCGGCGAGGGGGGCGATGTCCCGGTCGACCAGCACCACCGAAAAGCCGAGGCCCAGAAGATAGCGCCCGTGGCGCCCGCCGCCGGCCGCCAGGTCCAGCACCGCGCCCCCTTTATCGCCTTCGTTGTCGTCCCCGGGGGTGATCAGGGGCGCGAACCGCCTGACCCAGGGCGAGGGCTCGGTGATGCCAAGATGGCGGCTCCGGAGGTCCGGATCGTTAGCGTTTTGCATTTGTTAACCGTTTTAGGCTATGTCTTTCGTCAATAATAACAGTACAATATTAAGCGCCGGCTTTCCCGCTAAGGATTCCTGTTTACCATGATTCTGTATCAGTTGCTTTGCCACAAGGGCCATGACTTCGAGGCTTGGTTCCGTGACAGCGGCACCTACGACCAACAGGTGGTGGCCGGCGATGTGGCGTGCCCTTTTTGCGGCACCTCGGTGGTGAACAAGGCGCCGATGGCGCCGCATGTCGCCATCGGGCGCGGCAAGGGCCGGAAGCGCTCAGGCGCCGAGGAACGGGCGCAGCAAGTGGCGGAAAATATCCTCGAGGCCGTCGACGGGATCAGCCGCGAGGTCGAGGAGAACTGCGAGTTCGTCGGCGACGAATTTGCCGAGGAAGCCAAGCGTATCCATTACGGCGAGTCCGAAGAGCGGAGAATCTACGGCGAAGCCACCGACGAGGAAGCCGAAGAGCTGGACGACGAAGGCGTCGAGTATATCCGCTTTCCGTTCATCCGCCGCCGCGACGGCTGACCCCCCGGCTGCCCCCGGCCGGCGCGGTGACGGCGAAACCCGCCTTGAGGCGGGTTTTTTATGGCTTTGAGGGGACTGGCACCCCGGGCACCCCGGGCGCCCCGGGCTACGGCACGGTTATTCGTCCACTTTCACGTCAATAACGTCGGGGCTGTCCGGGTCCGGCGTTGTCGTATAGCTGTGATTCTCTTTGCCGCCGTGATCGTGGCCGCGGGGGGCATCCTTATCTTTGCCCTCGCCGCCTTCGGTCGGCGGCAGAATTTCTTCCAGGACATCGTCTGCCTCGCCGTCGTCGAACAGGGCCAGGGAGCCTTCGCCACCCTCACCTTCGCCACCCTCACCTTCGCCACCCTCACCTTCGCCACCTTCGCCTTTGCCGTCTTTCCCCTGTTTGCCTTTTGACTTGCCGGGATTGTCGTCGTCGAAACCGTCTTCCTCGTTGCCGTGGCCCTTGTCGTAATCCTCTTCTTCTGGTTCGGGCTCAGGAACGGGCTCCGGCTCGGGGGTTGGCTCAGGCGCGGGCTCGGGTTCCGGTTCGGGCTCCGGCTCGGGTTGAGGTTCCGGAACGGGCTCGGGTTCGGATGTGGCGACCGGCTCCGGCTCCGGTTCAGGCTCGGGTTCGGGCACCGGCTCGGGTTCGGATGTGGCGACCGGCTCCGGCTCCGGCTCGGTTACGGCGACCGGTTCATCCCTTCGTTGCTTGGTTTTGACGGTAGTGGTTGTTGACTCGGTCGTTTCGGCAATCGTCGCCGCCTTGGGCTCGATGGTGACGACTTCGATATTCGCCGGGTCGACAACCTCGGCGTTATCGCTGACGGTGATAACGACGGTCTCGGTAACGTCGGGCTCTTCCTCTTCCTCTGCTTCCTTGCCGGCGTTGGTTTCGAACTCTTCCAACTCCTCGGCCGGGGCCTGTTCCAGCTCCTCGATTTCCTCGTCCAGGACCTTTATGACGTCGGCGTAATCGTTGGCGTTCAATCCCGCGGTCGGAAGCGCGGCCAGAGACGCCCCGAACTGCCTGACGACGTCGGTCATTTCGGCAACGGTGACCTCGGACATGGAGCCGTCCCGTTGCATGACGGTGACGGTCTGGAAGGCCTGGTTCAAGACCGCCACGCCGGCCTCGTTTTCGACCACGACTTCGCCGATAGTGCCGTCGGCCTCTTCCATCAGCGACACATTGGTTGCGCCGCCTTCCTTGACCTCCAGACCCAATTGGGTGCCGCGGATGCCGATCGTCGCCACCGGTGTGTTGATGGCCATGGCATTGGGATCGGTTTTGGCGACCATGCCGGAGACAAACGTAAACAGCCCTTCGGTGACCCTGAAAGCGATAGAGCCTTCCTGGGTGGAAGGATCGTAAATCATTTCATCGAGGGTAATCCGGCCATCGGCCGCCATCGAGAACGTCGTCTGGTCGGCCAACGTGACGCCGATGGAACCGTTGCCGGTTGCGATTTCGTCGCCCTGAAACACCGGATCGCCGACCGACAAACGATCCTGAGTGCCGTCGGCGCGGGTGACGGTGACCTCTCCTTGGAGGGTTTCCACCTTTCCTATTGCTTCCGCCATGATGCACTCCGAAACGCCCCAATCCATGGGCGTTCCCTATCGGGTCGTTGGTTGCGGTGGAACCCGGGACCAACGATCCCCCTTGTCTAGCCATTAATATAGGCCAAAAGAAATACGGCGTAAGTGACCGCCGTCACTTTGGTTTCGATATTATTTTCTTTGGAATCAATTCTTTACAGCGAAAGCCAGGTAATTGACCTGCAGATCGCTGCTCAGGCGCCATTGGTCGCCGATCGGGTCGTAGGTCATGCCCTTGAGGTCGGTGATATCGACGCCGCCGGACTTCAGCCCCGCCGCCATTTCCGACGGGCGCACGAACTTGCGCCAGTCGTGGGTTCCCCGGGGCAGCCACCGGAGCACGTATTCGGCGCCGATCTTGGCCAGCGCCAGCGCCTTGAGGGTGCGGTTCAGCGTCGACAGCACCACGGCGCCGCCGGGTTTGACCAGTCCCGCCGAGGCGGCCAGGAAAGCCCCCACATCGGCCACGTGTTCGACCACCTCCATGTTGAGGACGAAGTCGAAGCGCTCCTTTTCGGCCTCCAGCTCTTCCGGCCGCCGGTGGTGGTAGTCGATGTCGAGGCCCGATTGTTGGGCGTGGGCCTTGGCGATTTCGATCGCCTCTTGGCCGGCGTCGATGCCGGTCACGTTTGCACCCAATCGCCGCATGGGTTCGCACAAAAGGCCGCCGCCGCAGCCGATGTCGAGAACATCCAGGCCCTTGAAAGGCTCGGGGCCCAGGGGGTCGCGGTCGAAATGCCGGACCACGTGGTCGCGGATGAATTGGAGGCGCACCGGGTTGAGCCGATGCAGCGGCCGAAAGTCCCCATTGGGGTCCCACCAGGACTCGGCGATGGCGGCAAAGCGGGAAATTTCGTCCGCTTCGGCGGTCGAGAAGCCGGGTTTGGGTGATTTTGCCTTTACCGTTCGGGCCATCGGTGGGTTGCCTCTGTTCGCTTTAATAGAGTATGTATGCGCCGCCCGCGCTTCAACATACTCTGATTAAAACGCCTGCGGCCTGCCGGCGCCAGCCGCAAAACGAAGCCTTGCGGAAAATCTTCCCAGCTTGTATTGCCTCCCAGCCTGTGATCAAATGGTTACAGAGTGCACCTCAAGGACATTGGGAGTTTCCCTGAGCGCCCGTAACGCTTCGCTTGTGGGCGGGCTGTCGATATTGATCACCGCGACGGCTTTATCCTTTTCGGTGATGCGCCCAAGGTGAAACCCCGCGATGTTGATCTTGTTCTCCCCCAGAATTTTTCCCAGGTTGCCGATGACGCCCGGGACGTCCTGATTCATTAAGATCAGCATGTGTTTGGAAATGACAGCTTCAAAATAATAATCGTCGAACTTGACTATTCTGGAATCGCCTTTTCCGAAAATACTTCCCGTGATGCTCCTGCTGTTCTTCTCAGTGATGATGTCAACTTGGATAGTGCTGGTGTAATCCTTGATCTCGTTGCTTTTTGATTCCTGGACTTCTATCCCCCGTTCCTTGGCGATGAAGGGAGCGTTGACCATATTGACCCCCTCAATAGAGCCCGTGAATATCCCCTTCAGGATCGAAATCGTAATGGGTTCAACGTCAAGATTTGCCACTTCGCCGCTGTAAAGGATCCGCACCTGGGAAATAGGTCCGCTGACCAGTTGCGAAGCCATTTTGCCAAGTTCATCGCCGAGGGCCAGGCTTGGTTTGATTTGCGCCAGCAGTTCTTCGCTGATGGAGGGCATATTGACAGCGTTTAATACCCTGCCGTATTTCAGGAAATCAATGATTTGGTCACAAACCGCGAGGGCGACATTTCCCTGCGCCTCCCCGGTCGAAGCGCCCAGGTGTTGGGTGCAGAT
>JADFNT010000292.1 GCA_022563215.1 Pseudomonadota bacterium | reverse complement strand
TCCGGGGCACCTGTCCACGGCCAGGGATTTGGCGTTGCTGGCCCAGCGGACGATCAAGGATTTTCCCGAGTATTACCACTACTACGCCGAAAAGGAATTCACCTACAACACCATCCGCCAGATCAACCGTAACCCGCTTTTGTATAAGAACATCGACGTCGATGGGCTGAAGACCGGCCATACCGTGGAGTCAGGCTATGGCCTCACGGCATCGGCGACCAAGGGCGACAGGCGCCTGATCCTGGTGGTCAACGGGTTGCCGACGAAAAAGGACCGCAGCCGCGAACCCGAACGGCTTTTGAACTGGGGGTTCAGGGATTTCAACAATTACCGGCTTTTTTCGGCCGGCGAAGAAGTGACTGAGGCCGACGTCTGGCTGGGAAGGGAAGCCAAGGTGCCGTTGGTCATCGAACGCGAGATGCTGCTGACCATAGCCCGCAAGGCCCGGCGCAAGATGAAAGTGACGGTGACCTTCGAAAATCCCATCCCGGCCCCCATCGCCAAGGGCGATCCGGTGGCCAAGCTGGTGTTGACGATCCCCGGCCGCGATAAGCTCGAGGTGCCGTTGCTGGCCGGCGCGGCGGTCGAGCGCTTAGGGCTTTTCGGGCGCCTGGGAACGGCCCTGAAGGCCATTATCTGGGGTCAATCCGGGTGAGAGGCGTGAAGCCCCCCCCGATGAGCGGAAAATTCATCACCCTTGAAGGCGGCGAAGGGGCCGGCAAAACCACCCAAATCAAATTGTTGACGGATGCCCTCAAGGCCGGCGGCCTTGATCCGATAATCACCCGTGAGCCCGGCGGTTCACCGGCGGCCGAGGTTATCCGAAGCCTTTTGGTTGAAGGCGCCGTTGATCGCTGGCAACCGATGACCGAGGCGCTGCTCAATTTCGCCGCCCGGCTGGAGCACGTCCGGGAAACCATAAAACCGGCGTTGGCGGCGGGGCGATGGGTTTTGTGCGACCGATTCGCCGATTCCACCGTCGCCTATCAGGGATACGGCCACGACCTGGGCCGGGCCGTCATTGACGATCTCCATAGGCTGGTGCTGGGCTATTTTCAGCCCGACCTCACCCTCATTCTCGATATTCCGGTCGACGAAGGCCTGGCCCGGGCCAGGAACCGGGAACAGGCCGAAGGCTCCAGGGAAGACCGCTACGAGCGTATGGACGACAGCTTCCACCAGCGGCTTCGGGACGGTTTTCTCGATATCGCGCGGCGCAACCCGGAACGCTGCGTCGTCATCGACGCCGCCCAGGAACCGGAAACCGTGCAAACGGAAATCCGGGCCGTGGTCGGCCAACGCCTGAAGGTAACCTGGGCATGACGGATCTCCTGCCGCCACGGGAAAATCCCGATCTCCGGGGCCACGAAGAAGCCGAGAAAATCCTTTGGGACGGCTTCCACGGCCGCCGCTTGGCCCATGCCTGGCTGATTTCGGGGCCGCGGGGGATCGGCAAGGCGACCCTGGCCTACCGGTTTGCCCGTTACGTCCTTGCCAACGGCGGTCCCGGTTCCGCCACGGAGCCGGAACCGGGTCCCGGACTTTTCGGCGACGAGACGCCGGCGGACGGCGCCGGGTCCCTGCCCGGGTCCCTGTATTTGGCGCCGGAAAATCCGGTTTTTCGCCGCGTCGCCGCCGCCGGCCACACGGATTTCATCGGTGTCGAGCGCACCCTTAACGACAAGGGCAAGCTGCGGAGCGAGATCGTCGTCGACGATGTCCGCGCCGTCGGCCGGTTTTTTTCGATGACGGCGGGCGAGGGCGGTTGGCGGGTGGCGGTCATCGACAGCGCCGACGAGATGAACACCAGCGCCGCCAATGCGGTCCTGAAGGTATTGGAAGAACCCCCGGCCCGGGCGCTGTTGCTGCTGGTCAGCCACAACCCCGGGCGCCTACTGGCGACGATCCGATCACGCTGCCGCAAGCTGGCCTTGCAACCGCTCCCCGGAGAGACCGTCGCGACGCTGATCGCCGAGGCTTTGCCGGATCTCGATGCCGGCGACGCCTCGTCGCTGGCGTATCTCGCCGACGGCAGCCCCGGACGCGCCCTGGCCCTTGCCGCCGAAGGCGGGCTTGAGATTTACCGCGACATGACCGGCCTGTTGGAAACGCTTCCCCGGCTTGATATCCCGGCCCTTCACGCCTTCGGCGCCCGGCTCGGCAAGGCCGGTGCCGACGAGGCGTTCAGTACCGCCTCGAACCTGCTCCGCTGGTGGCTGGCGCGGTTGATCCTGTCGGCTTCGGGGGCGATGGCGGCGGACGGGCTGACCACCGACGAAAAGGCGCTGATGGGCCGCCTCGGCCAAGCGGCGGGCCTTGATCGCTGGTTGGAGGCGTGGGAAAAGATCAACCGCCTGCTGGATAAGACCGAACACGCCAATCTGGACCGCAAGCAGGTGGTTTTGAACGTGTTTTTGACCTTCGAAAACGCCGTAAGCCGGTAAAATTTCCCGGCCGCCTGTTTTCGACCCCATACCCCAGAGATGGCCGTCATGTCCAAGCGCTATTACCTCACGACGCCGATCTATTACGTCAACGACGACCCGCACATAGGCCATGCCTATACGACGCTGGCCTGCGACGTGCTGGCGCGGTTCAAGCGCCTGGACGGGTTCGAGGTCAAGTTCCTGACCGGCACCGACGAGCACGGCCAGAAGATGGAAAGCGCCGCCGCCGCCGCCGGCATGGACCCCCAGGCCTTCACCGACAAGATGTCGCGGAACTTCCGCGATCTGGCGCAGTTCATGAATTACAGCCACGACGACTTCATCCGCACCACCGAGGAGCGCCACAAGCGGGCCTGCCGGGACCTGTGGCGGCGAATCGAGGAGCGGGGGCACATCTATCTCGGCACCTATGCCGGCTGGTACGCGGTGAGGGACGAAGCCTTCTACGCCGAAAAAGAACTCAGCACGGCCCCCGACGGCCGCAAGACCGCGCCGTCCGGGGCCGAGGTGGAATGGGTGGAGGAGCCCAGCTATTTCTTCCGGCTGTCT
>JADFNT010000291.1 GCA_022563215.1 Pseudomonadota bacterium | reverse complement strand
AAGGACCGGGCCGACCGGCTCGACGGGACGCTGGCGTTCATGGCCGCCTGCGGGCTGACCTCGGAAACGACGCCGCAGATCCGCGAGACCGATTTCTTCACCTCGCACGAAGGGCTGCTGTTGAACTATGAGGAGGCCATGACCCGCGTCGATTCGACGTCGGGGGACTGGTACGACACCTCGGCGCACCTGTTGTGGATCGGCGACCGCACCCGGCAATTGGACGGCGCCCATGTCGAATTCATGCGCGGCATCGCCAACCCGCTGGCCTTCAAGGCCGGGCCGTCGACCGATGCCGGCGAGATGCTGAAACTGATCGACATCCTGAATCCCAGGAACGAGCCCGGGCGGCTGACGATCATTTCGCGCATGGGCGCCGACAAGGTGGAAACCCTGCTCCCGCCCCTGATCCGCGCCGTCGAACGCGAAGGCAAAAAGGTGGTCTGGGTCTGCGACCCGATGCACGGCAACACCGAGAAAAGCGCCACCGGCTATAAAACACGCCCGGTCGCGCGTATCTTGGAGGAGGTCAAGGGCTTCTTCGCCGTGCACCGGGACGAAGGCACGTACGCCGGCGGCGTCCATTTCGAAATGACCGGCCAGGACGTCACCGAGTGCACCGGCGGCGCCCAGGCGATCACCGAGGCGAATTTATCCGACCGCTACCACACCCATTGCGATCCGCGCCTGAACGCCAAGCAGGCGCTGGAGCTGGCGTTCCTGCTGGCGGAAATCCTCAAGGAAGGCCGCTCCCAGGTTGCCGCCAAGGTCCCCGCCATGTCCCCTGGGCGCGCCCGGCGGATAAGCTAGTGGCCGCCAAAGGCGATAGCGATGCCGGGGCCGATTCCAAGACCGGGGCGCCGAGCGACGCCGAGGGCGAAGACCACATCCGGCGCTGGACCGATCATTATTTCCTGAAGACCAAGGAGACGGTCGAACGCTTCGGCGACAAACAGGTCACCTATGCGGTGTTCATGCGCCGGCCGGTGATCTTCGCGCCCAGGCTGATGGTGGCGTGGCTCGAGGACGCCGCCCGGGCCCGGGAGATTAAGCTCGATATCGAGCTCAATTACGACGAAGGCCAATGGGCCGGCGCCGGCGAGCCGCTGGCCTATATCACCGGGCCGCTGTCCGGGCTGGTCGACCTGGAGACGCTTTATTTGCAAAAGCTCGGCGCCGCCTGCGTGGCCGCCAACAACGCCTTCACCATGTGCGTCGAGCTGCCCCACGTCGCCTTCATGGCCATGGACGCGCGCCATTGCGCCGGCACCGAAATGGCGGAAATCATGGCCTATGCGGCCTCGGTGGGCTCCGAGGCGGCGAAAAGCCAAGTCGGCGCCAAGGGCTTCGTCGGCAACGCCACCGGCGCCACGGCGCATTTCTTCGGCCAGGGCAGCGGCCTCGGCACCATGCCCCACGTGCTGATCGGCTATGCCGGATCGACATTGAAGGCGGCCGAGATGTTCGCCGACACCTTCCCCGGCGAGCCGATCACCGTGCTCGTCGATTACTACGGCCTGGAAATCACCGACGCGCTGACCGTCTGCCGCCGGTTCCCGGAAATGGCCTCGGCGGGGGATTTGAGCCTCCGCCTCGATACCCACGGCGGGCGCTTCATCGAGGGCCTGGACACCCAGGAATCCTACGCCGTGCTCGAACGCCACGCCCCGGTGGCGGTGCGCCGCTACCGCTCGGAACGGGAGCTCAGGACGCTCACCGGGACCGGGGTGTCGGCGGCGGCGATCTTCTATTTCCGCGAACAACTGAACGAAGCCGGGTTCGACAAGGTGAGGATCGTCGCCTCGTCCGGGTTCGACGTCGCCAAGTGCCGGGTCATGGCCGACGTCGGCGCGCCCATGGACGTCATCGGCACCGGGTCGTTCCTGCCCGAAAACTGGGCCGAGACCTTCGCCACCGCCGACGCCATCGCCTATGACGGCAAGCCGGACGTCAAGGTCGGCCGCGAGTTTCTGCTCAAACGGACGTGAAGGGTGTGGTCACTCCTGGGACAACGACGGGACGGCCCCGGGACGGCCACGGGGACGGCCACGGGGACGGCCAAGGTCACTCCTGAATCCGGGTCAGGATGTCAAACAGGTCGGCGCAGGTGTCGGCGCCGAAACGCTTGGTGATCCGCATCTTGCCGTTGTCGGTCTCCAGGTTGGCGCTGAGGTCGCACAACAGCGCGCCGAGGAAATTCTTCAGACCGGCGTGGTTCAGTTGCCACCCGGCGGCGGCGCCGATGCCCGGTTCCGGGGGCGTCAGGTGGCCGTTGATCAGTTCGATGAACCATTCGGCGCGTTTGTCGAAATCCTCGAAATAGCCGGCGATGGCGACCTCGGCGTCGAGGCTGACGGTCTCGGCCACCTCGTCGGCGTAGACGTCGTCCCAGTTGAAAACGCTCTTGCCGCCGGCCTTGACCTTGTCGACGATGGTCTGGATTTTCTGCTGGTATTTCTCCACCACCTCCGTCCCCAGCATCATGCCCAGGGCGACGAAAAAACCGGGCAGCATGCGCCTGGACAGGTCGTCGGAGCCGATCTCGCCGCCGTCGCGGAACAGGTTGGAGAACTTCTTCACCATCAGCCGGTCGAAGGGGTAGTTGCGCTGCTGGTCCCAGACCGCCCTTTCGCGGGCCTTGACGTAGACCTCGAAGGATTGCTCGAACACCGACGACAAGGCCTCCACCTGGCGGTTGAAATCCGCCTGCATGACTTCCAGGTCCCGGGACGTAAGATGCCCGCCCCGGGCCTCGGCTTCCGCCTTCAGCTTGTCGACCAGGGCGGTGACCACGGTATCGGCCAGCGCCTTGCTGACTTCCTTGGGCGAGCTCATGTCCATGGGCGGGCTTTCGGCAGCCGGGGGCGGCGCGGGAGCGGCGGGCGGCGGCGCGGCCTGGGGTTGCGCGGGAGGAGGGGGAGCGGGAGGCGGCGGCGAGCCGGCCACCTGGCCGGTATCGGAATCGTTGCGTTGATAGCCTCCGGCCTCGGGGGTGAAAA
>JADFNT010000290.1 GCA_022563215.1 Pseudomonadota bacterium | reverse complement strand
AAAGGGGTGTTGGGGAAAGCCATCGAATTGGTTGATATTTTCAAAGGCATCGTACCCTATCTCTTCATCGTCATTTTTATCATGTTCATGATGTATCAGTTCCCGCAGATCGCCCTGTGGCTGCCTGATTACTTCTTTGGCAAATATATCCCTTAAGATCGGATGAAATCGGATATCATGTGCAAGCAAATGCCGGGTGGGTTCTTGGGAGTGAAAATATAATGTCCGCGGCCACCCTTGAAAAAATTTTCGGCCTGATCGCAGTGACGCTGCTCGCCGCTTTTGTTCTCGGTCTGGCGGAAAGTATTACTTCCGGTGCCGCCGGGTTTTGGGGCGGCTTGCCGTTTTGGGTGATTTGCTTCTCTATCCTGGCGCTGGTCGTCTATGACTTCTGGGATACGTGCCTGCGCAAGAAATAAAGGCTTGCCCCCAACTCCAATGCCCTGCCCGCGTCAGGCGCTAAGAATTTGCCCACATGACATTGTTTGAACTTTCCGCCGCCGAGGCTATTGGTAAAATACGCAACGGTGAGATCACTTCCGAAGAATTGGTCCAGGCCTGTCTTGACCGGATCGAGCAAGCCGATGGTGAAATCGAGGCCTGGGCGCACCTGAAACCCGACTATGCCCTCGATCAGGCCCGGAGGCTCGATGACCAGCGTCAGGCGGGTGGCCCGGTGGGGCCGTTGCACGGCATTCCCGTCGGCATCAAGGACATCTTCGATACCGATTGCCTGCCGACGGAAAACGGCACCGTTCTCAATTCCGGCCGCCAGCCGATGGAGGACTGCAGGGTCGTCAGCCTGCTGATGGAAGCCGGCGCCGTCATCATGGGCAAGACGGTGACCACCGAATTGGCCGTTTACGGGCCCGGCAAGACCAAGAACCCCCATAACCCGAAACACACGCCCGGCGGTTCGTCCAGCGGATCGGCCGCCGCCGTCGCCTCATTCATGGTGCCTCTGGCCGTCGGTTCGCAGACCAACGGCTCGACCATCCGCCCGGCGTCCTTTTGCGGGGTCGTCGGCTTCAAGCCCAGCCACGGGCTGATCCCCCGCAACGGGATACTGGCGCAATCCCACTGGCTGGATACCGTCGGCGTCTTTGCGCGCTCGGTCGAGGACGCCGCCATGATTACGGAAGTTCTTGTCGCCTATGATCCCGGCGACAAGGATACCCGGGCCCGGCCCCGGCCAACTCTTGCCAAAACCGCCGTCGAGGAACCGCCCATGCCGCCGATGCTGACCTTCGCCAAGACCGCGGTGTGGGACCAGGCAGACAAGGAAACGCAAGACGCATTCGTTGAACTGAAGGAGCTTCTGGGCGAAGTTTGCGACGACCTGGACCTGCCCGAGCCTTTCGAGCACGCCGTCGAACAGCACGGAAAGATCATGAACGCGGACCTGGCCAAAAGCTTCGCCGGCTATTACGAGCACGGCAAGGACAAGCTGACCGATGTCCTGAAAGGCATGATCGAAGACGGGCAAAAAGTCACCGCCGTCGATTACAACAAAGCCGTGGATGGGCGCGAATTCCTGAATGACGGGCTCGCCGGGGTGTTCGACCGCTATGACGCGATCATCACCCCGGCGGCGGTCGGCGAGGCCCCGGCCGGGCTGGATTCCACCGGCAGCCCCATCTTCAATTCCCTTTGGACCTATTGCGGCACCCCGGCGATAACCCTGCCGCTGATGGAAGGCCCCAACGGCCTGCCGCTGGGCGTGCAGATGGTCGGACGCCGCGGCGACGACGCCCGGCTGCTGCGCACCGCCCGCTGGCTGATGGACCGGATTACGGGCGGGGAAGAAGGCTGATCTTTGGTATGAAAGAGCTCAAGGCCGGCGGCAGCCACCTTGAGGACGGCCATAAATCCCCATCCGACGGCTGTTTTGGTTTCCTCCGATTCGCCCTTTTTGGGCCCAGGGGCCAATTTTCCATAATCATGATTATTCAGGTTTTATAATACGTTAGTGTCCCTTTGTTGGTGCTTTCGGGCCCATTTACCATAATCGGGGGCTATGTGGGGACGCCAAGCGGCCCGCGTGGCCGCGTTAAGTATCATCGTACTGGGCTTGTGGGCAGCGTCGCCCTTACTTGCCTCGCAGAACGACCCCCGGCTGGACAAATTGTTCGCCGAACTCAAATCCACCGATAACAAGCAAACAGCCGACAACGTGACGGCCGAAATCTGGTCCATCTGGCGTTACGCCAGCGACCCGGTGGTGAATTGGATGATGAACGAAAGCCAACGCTACAGGACCGTGGGGGAACTGGATTCCGCCCTCGGCGGGTACGCCATGATCATCAATGCCGCCCCGGACTTCGCCGAGGGATGGCACAAAAGGGCCACGGTCTATTTCCTGATGGGCAATTATCCGGCCTCCATCATGGACATCAAGAAAACGGTGACGCTTGAGCCGCGTCATTTCGGCGCCTTCGCCGGGCTTGGGCTCATTTATCTCCGTCTGGGGCAGGAACGCGCCGCGCTGAAGGCCCTGGAGCGGGCGTTGGAGATCAACCCTCATCTTTTCGGCACCCGCCAGAAGGTTGACGAGCTCAGGGAAAAACTCAACGGAAAGAAAATCTGACCCGCGGCCAGCGGGGCCTTGGCGTTATCTCTTGACCGGAATGTCCGCCAACGGGTGGGCGTCCCGCACCAGCGCCTTCAGGCGGTCATCCAGGACATGGGTATAGATTTGCGTCGTCGCGATGTCGGCGTGGCCGAGCATCTGCTGCAAGGACCTGAGGTCGGCACCGTGGGCCAGAAGGTGGCTGGCGAAGGAGTGACGAAGCACGTGTGGCGACACCCGGTTGGGCGGAATGCCGGCCTTGCGGGCGACGTCCTTCAACAATTGCGCCAGACGCGCCCGGGTTAAATGGCCGCCCGAGGACCGGGACGGAAACAGCCAGTTCCGGGCCGACGTCGCGGCCCGTTTCTTGGGGATGAATTTCTCGCGCACACCTAAGTATTCCTCGATAGCGTCCTTGGCCGGTTCGCCCAACGGCACCAT
>JADFNT010000028.1 GCA_022563215.1 Pseudomonadota bacterium | reverse complement strand
TGAAGGATCTCGACAAGATCGGCCGTGACGTCGCGTTGTACGATCAATCGGTGCGTGTCGTGGGTTACATGATTACCCGTCATGGATCCAAAAATTGCAGGAAACTGTGTGCCCAGCTCCGCGATGGGAAGAGTTTGAACGATGCTTTGAGCTTTACCTATCCGACCACCCTTCGTAGTATACACGAGTTGGAGCGAGCTTGGATCGTTCACGTCAGGGGAAAAAACTAGCCCATGGCCTCACAGAACGATTCACCTGGATTTACGCTCATTGAACTCATGGTTGTGGTGATCATCATCGCGGCCCTTGCCGGCATGGTTCTGCCTCGTCTTCTGCCCCATGCGGATCGTGCGAAGCGGGACATTGCACGGGGCAGCATTGCGAGTATTGAAACGGCATTGAAAAGTTACTATCTCGATAATCAGCACTATCCGAAGACTCTTGATAAATTAATGAAGAAAACTGGTTCGGCGAAGAACTGGAATGGCCCCTACCTCGAAAAAGCGCCGCTGGATCCTTGGAAACGCCCTTTTGGCTACAAGTATCCCGGTCAAAATAACGCGAGCAGTTTCGATATCTGGTCCAAGGGACCCAATGTAGAAGATGGGTCTGATGATGTGACTAACTGGGAGCAGTAATCTCGGCTTTGGTTTGTGGTGGCCCGGCGTCTCATAGTGACGGTCAATCGAATTCATGTGCTTGCTGACGTCTTTTCCGTGCTCTCAGCGTGCCGCACTGCCCCTTCAGGATAGCGAGCTGTCCAACCCATGCTTCAGAGATTTTGCCATAGTGTAACACGAGAAGAAGAGTCGGCCTTGCCGGTTCGTCTCCGTCTCGCCCACGGTGCCTCCCCTGGGTTTACGCTCATCGAAGTTCTGATCACGGTGGTCATCCTGTCGGTCGGCAGGACAGTCGAAAAGAAAGGCACCGGGACGCTTTTGGGCGCCCTTGCCCGCATTCCGGAAAACCTGCATTGGCGCCTCGTCCATATCGGCGGCGGGCCGCTCGGGGGCGGGCTGCGACGCCGGGCACGGGCGCTCGGCATCGACGGCCGGATAACGTGGATGGGCGCATGCGGCCAAGAGACGGTGCTCGAACATTACCGCGCAGCCGACCTATTCGTCCTCGCCAGCCGCCTCGCCCCGGACGGCGACCGGGACGGCCTGCCCAACGTGCTGATGGAAGCCCAAAGCCAGGGGCTGGCCTGCGTTTCGACGGCGCTGTCGGCGATCCCCGAACTGATCGTCGACGGCGAGACCGGGGTGCTGGTGCCGCCCGACGACGAGCAAAGCCTGTCCGCCGCCCTGGCCGAACTGGTGGCCGATCCGGACTTGCGCGCGCGGCTGGGGGCCGGCGGCCACCGGCGGGTGCGCGAGCATTTCTCCCATGACCGGGATCTGGACCGGCTGGCCCGAAAGTTCGGGCTTCGGGTGCCGGTGGTCCGGGAATGCGTCTGAACCGGCGGTCATGACCTCCCTGGCCATGATCCGCCACGGGCCGACGGCCTGGACCGAGGAAAACCGCATCCAGGGCCATTCCGACATTCCGTTGAGCGCCGCCGGCCGCGACATGGTGTGCGGCTGGCGGGTGCCGCCGGATTTGGCGGCATACGACTGGGTGTCGAGCCCGCTCAGTCGGGCCCGGGAAACCGCGGTGCTGCTGTCGGGCAAGGAACCCGCCATCGAGCCCCGGCTCAAGGAAATGAGTTACGGCGAATGGGAAGGGCTGCGGCTTCCCGATCTGCGCGCCGAACTGGGCGACGAGATGGTAGAAAACGAGGCCCGGGGGCTGGATTTCCGCCCGCCCGGCGGCGAAAGCCCGCGCCAGTTGCAAGACCGGCTGCGGCCGTGGCTGTCCGAGGTCACAGCCCGGGGAAGGCCGACGCTGGCGGTGGCCCATCACGGCGTCCTTCGCGCCCTCGTTTCGCTGGCCACCGGCTGGACCATGGCCGAGCGTCCACCGGAAAAGCTGCAATGGGGCGCCGTTCATTATTTCAAACTCGACGGTGACGGTAAGCTCAGTACCGAGCGCCTCAACGTCAGCCTGGAGAAGCCATGAGCAATGCCAGGGTCCTGTTTTACGTCCAGCACCTGCAAGGGGTCGGACATCTGTACCGCGCCGCCCGGATCGCACGGGCGATGACGGCGGCGGGGCTGGCGGTGGACTTGGTTTCCGGCGGCCGGCCGGTTCCCGGCCTAAACGCCGGCGGCGCGACCCTGCACCCATTGGCGCCCGTGCAATGTCCGGACGGGGATTTCGCCAACCTTCGCGACGGCCGGGGAAACCCCATCGACGAGGCGTTCAAGGACCGCCGCCGGGAAGCCCTGCTGGCGCTGTTCCGGGAAAGCGCCCCCGACGCCGTCATCATCGAGGCGTTTCCCTTCGGCCGCCGGCAAATGGGTTTCGAGCTGTTGGCGTTCCTGGAGGCGGCGGCATCACGCGATCCTAAACCGCTGATCGTCTGTTCGGTCCGCGACATCCTGCAAACGGGCAAGAAACCGGAGCGTATAAGGGAAACCGTGGAGCGGGTGAACGGGTTCTTCGATTTCGTCCTCGTTCACGGCGATCCCGCCTTCGCCGCCCTGGATGAGACGTTCCCGGCGGCCGGTGAATTCGCCGCCAAGGTCCATTACACCGGCCTGGTGGCGGACCCGGCCCCGGCCGGGGAATCGGCAAAGGACGAAACAGGGGGCGAGGTCCTGGTTTCGGCCGGCGGCGGCGCCACCGACAGCGGCGCCCTGTTGCGCGCCGCGCTCGCGGCCCGGTCTCTGTCAAACCTCAAGGACCGGCCGTGGCGGCTGTTGGCGGGGCCGAATCTTCCAGACGGCGAACGCGCCGCCCTGGAAACCGCCGCGCCTAAGGGCGTCACCGTCGAGGCCAACCGGGACGATTTCCCCTCGCTGCTGTCCCGGTGCGCGGTTTCCGTTTCCCAGGCCGGGTACAATACGGTGGCGGAACTTCTCCGGGCCGGCTGCCGGGCGGTGGTGGTGCCTTATTCGGCCGGCGGCGAAACCGAACAATCCTTTCGCGCCCAGCGCCTGCATGAAAGAGGCTTGGCCCAGGTGGTCGAGGAAGCCGCCCTTGGCCCCGAGACCCTGGCCGCCGCCATCGACGCGGCCGCCGGCGGGCCGCGCCCGGAAACGGGGGGAATTGACTTGGACGGCGCCGAAAACAGCGCCCGGCTGGTTAAGTCCTGGCTCGTCGATCCTTAGTATAGGGCTTACTTGCGCCCGATGACCATGAAGCGGGTGTAGGACGGCAGTTCCCGTTCGCCTTCGAACAACAGTTCCGACAACGGCACCTGCGCCTTGAAGGCGCCGAGGTCGTCGACGCAGTTCACGTGCCCGTCGATGCCGTAATAATTGTTGGATTGCAGGGTCAGAAGCGGGCCCCCGGGAATGCGGGCGAACCAGTCGCCGATCCTTTCGAGGTGTTCGCAACTGGTGTTGATGATGAGGTCGAAATCTTCCTTCCCGTAATCCAGGTCGACCATGTCGGCGGTCAGGGAGGTGAACTTGCCGCTTTCGGCATGGGTCCGGTTGAGGCTCCCGGCGACGGCCTCGCAGGACGGGTCCTTGTCGACGCTGCAAACGGTTTCGATGCCGAACCGCCCGTCGTGCAGCAGCATGGCGCCCAAAACGCCGTACCAGCCGCCGAGGATGCAGACCCGGCCCAATTCCCCGCCGGTGGTCTCAAACAGGGTATCGACGAGCCATTTCTTCGACGTGACCTGGTTGCGGTTGAGCGCGTAGCCCAGGTCCGGACTGGGGAAGCGTTCGGCGGTTTCGCGGATATCGGCGATGAAGGGGCTGTCGAAATAGACTCCCAGCCCCTTCAGGATATCTTGATAGAAACTGTCTTCACCAGACATTTGGGTGAAGTCACGCCGCCTTGGACAGCAATTGCAGCGATTCGACCAGCTTGTCGCTGATCACGCGGGCGACGTGGGAGGCCACCACCGCATCGCTTTCCAGAAGCTGGATGAACATTTCCTTCTTGATCTCCAATGCCGTCACCTTGGTTTCAGCGCGCACGGTGGCCGTGGTGACGCTGTCGCTCAACAGGCTCAGTTCGCCCAACAGGGTGTTTTCCCCCCTTTCCGCGAGGACGATTTCATGGTCGCCTTCGAGCACGATTTTGACCCGGCCGTCGAGAATGACATAGGCGGCGATACCTTGTTCACCCTGGGTGATGAGGTTTTCTCCGGCCTTGAATTCCATCGGCTGGCTATGGAACGCCAACAATTTCAATTGGCTGGAATCGATCCCGGCGAACAGCGGAATATTGGCCAGCACCGCGGCTTCGGTGTTGATGTTGGTGGCCTCGCCTTCCTCTTCCGGCGCGGGGGCGGCCTCGCCGCTGCCTTCAAGGCGACCGTTGCGGATCGTCAGGATCTGGCCGAAGTCGCTGTTTTCGGGCATTTCGCCGGTGACGAAAACGAACGTCGTTTCGGGCAGAAGCTCGAACATTTTGCCGCGGATGCGGTCCTGGGTCTTCCGGTCCAGGGCGCTGAGCGCCTCGTTGAAGATGACGATGTCCGGCTTCTTGATCAGGCTGCGGGCCAAAACGACCTTTTGCCGGTCGGCCTGCGACAGCCGCGAACCGCCGACGCCGACCGGGGCCCCGGTCGCCAGATGGATCATGTCCTCGGTCAGGCCCATTTCTTCCAGCACCTTGAAAATGATGTCGTTAAGCCGCTCCTCGGCGTGGGGGATGGTGTGGTTGATGGTTCCCATCAGCATATTGCGCCGGGTGCTGAGTTTCGGGTTGTAGGTATCCTCGGCGAAAAACGCGATCCCGGCCTGTTTTTCCTCTGGCAGGTCTTCCCTGAAGAACTTCCGCGCCTGGAGGATCTTGTCCTTCATGGCGTCGTCGACGAGGCCGAAGCGGTGGCGGTCGACGATCAGCTCGAAGGTCAGACTTATCAGCAGCGCCCGTTCCTCGTCGTCGAGGCTGTCCAAGCCCTCGCGGTCGGCCTGGATGGTCTGGTTTTTCAGTTTTTGGATGGTTTCATAGTCGAGGAAGCTGAACTCGCCGGGCAGCGGCTGGTCTTCGCCGATGTCGCCGAACAAGTCGACGATGGTGCCGGCGAACTTCTGTCCGATCTCGAGGAAGGGGGCCTTGAGGTCGAATTCCTCCAGCGCCGCCAGGATGTGCGGATTGCCGTGGAGGTTCTTGGTCTGGAATTCCTCCTCGACGGCCTCGCCGAACACCATGTTGGCGGCGATGTCGGCGTTGGAATTGTACTGATCGTCCTTGAAGGGATAGACCAGGTCCTTGTCGTCGGGGTTGGCATTGAGCCTGGCAGTGATCTTCTCGCGCACCTCCATCAGCTTTTCCGCGAGCTCGGGGTGTTTTTCCGGATTCAGTTCCATGGTCTGCGACTTCGCGGCCAGGCTTTCATCCAATTCGAGGGCATAGATGACCTTCGTCAGCCAGGCCTTTAATTCGCCCTTGTCGGCCAAGCCAAGGGATTTGACATCGATCCAGTCGGCATCCACGTCGGCGGTGGTGTTGCCGGAGGCCTGGGCTTCCTTGAAGTCCCAGTGGGGCTCGCCGTCGCCTTCGCCGATGGGCGCATGCATCAACCCGAACATCATGTTGTCTTCGATGGTGCCGTCAAAAACGTAGGATTCCGGCCCGATGTGACCGATGGCCGAACCGGTGACCGATTCCGGAAGCGTCGAAAGGTTGGAATCGCCGATGACGATGGCGCCGGTGGTCGGAAGGATCAGCCTTGACATCAGATGGGCGATCTTATCCCGCGAACCCGGATCGGTAACGATGACGGCGCGGGTGCCGGGTTCGATCTTGAACGAAACGTCGTCCAGGGCCTTGACCCCATCCTCGACCAGGCTGATGTTCTTGAGCTCGATCGTGCCCTTGAGCCCGGGAAGGGTCTCGGGGCGATCTTGCTGCAACGCCGGGTCGAGCATGTCGCTGGGCTGGAACTGTTCGATCAGTTGTTCGTACTTGATCCGCGAATCCTGGAGGCGCTGGTAATACTTCAACAGTTCCCGCCACGGCGTCGTGAACCGGGCGTACGCCGCCAGCACCGCGACCAGGGCGCCCAAGGACAATTCGCCGTTGATGATCAGGATGCCGCCCACGGAATAGAAGATCAGCGGCGTCAACTGGCTGAGGAAGTTGTTGAGCCCCTTCATGAAGAACTTTTTCTCGTACAGTTCGACCCGAATGGCAAAGATTACGCCCAGCCGGCGCGACAATTCGGCCAGCATGTAGCCCGACGTGTCGTTGGTATGGACGTCGCTGACGCCGAGGCACGATTCGCCGACCCGTCCAGCGAGGTGCCGCGCCTTGATCACCCTTTCCTTGCCCAGCGCATTGACCTTGCGCTGCATTTTCGGGATCAGCCATGCTTGTATCGGCACCATGGAAAGGGCGACAAAGCCCAGGATCGGGTTTTCGGACATCATGAAGTACAGGATCGTGATCATGGTCCCGCCCTGGACCACGGGAACGGCGAACGATTCGCCGATGAAGAAACCCAAGGGCTCGACCTCGGCCGTGACCATCGCCGACAACTCCGACGGGGTGACTTTCTGGAAGTGCCGCTGGGGGAAGCGGAGGATGCGCTCGTAGAGCTGATAACGGAACCGCCTGAGCATCCTTTCCGACGACACGCCCTTGTAGGTGTTGATGGTCTTGGAAAACGCGATGTTGATGACGATCAGAAGAAACAGGGCGGCGCACAGCAGGAGCAGGTATTCGATCTGCCCCAACCCGAGGCCGAGGTCGAAAAGGTCCTTCGGAAAGTCCTTTCCGTCGATGGCGTCGTTGATGATGGCCTTCGGCAGTTTGAGCGCCATCAGCAGGAACGGGAACGAGCACACCGTCATCGCCATGATGGTGAGCTGCTGGCCCTTGCTGTTGCGCCAGATGTACTGAAAGATGCTTTTATCCATGATCGTGTCCCCCTAGAACACCCTGATTTTTCTGTGCCTTAATATATATGGAACAGCGGTGTTGGCTATCGGCAATTATTGTTTTTTGCCCTAACGGCCGGGATGATAAATCCCTGTTTTAATTTACTTTACTGTCTGAAAATCCGTAAAGGTTTGCGGCGTTTCCGCAGACGATCTTGGCCCGGGTCTTGGCCGGCAGGTGGCCGAGTTCGTTGTCGATGAATTCCTGGGAATCCGGCCATACCCCGTCCATGTGGGGATAATCGGACCCCCACATGACGTTGTCCTCGCCCAGCACGTCGAGGAGCCGGATGCCGACCTTGTCGCTTTGATAGGTCGCCTTGCACTGGCGGTGCCAGTAATCGCTGGGCTTCATGGTCAGGGTCAGGTCCTTGTATTGGTCCTCCCACTCCAGGTCCATGCGTTCCAGGATATAGGGGATCCAGCCGATGCCGCTTTCGGCGATGACCAGGCGAAGGCCGGGATGGGCTTCGAGCACGCCGCCGTAGATGATCTCCATCAACAGTTTCGACATTCCCATCTGGAATCCGGTGATATAGACGGCGTGGGCCTGGCGCCGTTGCAGGGGCTCCAGGCCCTTGGTCGCCGGTTTGACGCCGCCCGAGGTATGAAAATGAAGCGGCAGGCCGGAATCGTGGACCGCCCGCCACAAAGGCTCCCACTCGGGTTCGTAAAGCGGCGTCATGTCGACGGTGTTGGCGACCTCAAGCCCGCGCAAACCGCCGCGCTTGACGACCCGTTCGATCTCGGCCACGGCGGCGGCGACGTCGTGGTTGGGGATGGCGGCCAGCCCGGCGAAGCGGTCCGGGTGGGTGTCGCAGAAATCGGCCAGCCATTGGTTATAGATGCGCATCATTTCGGTGGCGGCGTCTGCGTCGTTGAGCCGCATGCTGGCGCCGAGGATGCCGAACAGAACCTCCGCCTGCACCCCGTCCCGGTCCTGGTCCTTGATCCGCAACTCGGGGTCGGTGAGCCTGGGGATACCCTTCTTGCCGTCGTCGTACAGCCCCTCGGCGGCCATCCGGTCGGAGCGGTGGATTTGCCCGGGGATGTATTCGCGCCCGCTCGAGCCCATGCCGTTCTGGAGCCCGAAATTGGCGCCCGAGTTGCTGACCCAGACCGGGCCTTTTTCGCCGTCGGTGACGAAGGGCATGCGGTCCTTCAATTCCTTCGAGGCGTTGGCGGTGAAAAGATCCGGCGGCAACCACGGTAAATCGATGTGGCAGTCGGCGGAAATTACCTTGTATTGCATGGATTTAATCCCAGATTGGACCGGTTTGTCGGGTCGCCAATTTAAAGGCTGGCCGGCAAAGAGACAACGTGAAAACCTATGCGCCGCAGAGATAAGGAAGGCCCGGTGGACGATTTTACCGATTACCAGAAACAGGGCGGAGTCGCCGTCATCACGTTCCGGAACCCGCCCGTCAATGCGCTCGGCATTGATCTCAGGAAGGGTGTTGCCGAGTACATCGACAAGGCCGCCGCCGACGGCGATGTAACGGCCCTGGTCCTGACCGGCGATGGGCGCTGCTTTTGCGGCGGCGCCGACATCCGCGAATTCGGCTCCCCGGCGATCGAGCCGATGATTCGCGACGTCATCGATCGGATCGAGTCGTCGTCAAAACCAGTCGTCGCCGCCGTCCACGGCGTCGCCTTCGGCGGCGGGTTCGAGTTGGCCCTGGGGTGTCATTTCCGCGTCGCCGCCCCGTCGGCCCAATTCGCCCTGCCGGAGGTGAAATTGGGGCTTATTCCCGGCGCCGGCGGCACCCAGCGTTTACCCAGGCTCATCGGCGCCGAAAAGGCGCTGGGGATCGTCCTCACCGGCGATCCGGTGGGCGCCGAGGACGCCCTGGCGATGGGCATCGTCGACGAGGTGGCCGGCGGCGACCTGGTGGCCGCCGCCGTCGCCTTCGCCGAGGCCCGGGTTGCCGACGCAAGCCCGCTCAAGCGCGCCCGCGACCTGGAGGCGCCGAAGCCCCCCGACGGCTTCTTCGACGGTCAGCGCCAGAAGATCGAACGCCGGGCCCGCGGCCTGATCGCGCCCTGGTATTGCATCGACAGCGTCGAGAACGCGGTGAAGCTTCCCTTCGACGAGGCGATGAACAAAGAACGCCAATATTTCGTCGAATGCCGGGAGTCCGATCAATCCAAGGCCCAGCGCCATATCTTTTTCGCCGAGCGCCAGGCGGCCAAGATTCCCGGCATTGCCAAGGAACCCGCCCCCCGTCCGATCGAAACCGCCGCCGTCATCGGCTGCGGCACCATGGGCGGCGGCCTGGCCATGAACTTCGCCAACGCCGGCATCCCGGTCACGGTGGTCGAAACGGACCCGCAAGCATTGGAAAAGGGCCTCGCCGTCATCGCCAAGACCTACGCCGACTCCGTCTCCAAGGGCCGGCTCACGGACGCCGACAGGGAAACCCGGATGGGCCTGATCGAGGGCACCACCGATTATGCCGACATCGCCGGCGCCGACATCGTCATCGAGGCGGTGTTCGAGGAAATGGACGTCAAGAAAGAGGTGTTCGCGGTCCTGGACAGGACCTGCAAGCCGGGCGCCATCCTGGCCACCAATACCTCGACCCTGGATATCGACGACATCGCCGCCGCCACCGGGCGCCCGGAACAGGTCATCGGCACCCATTTCTTCAGTCCCGCCCACATCATGCGGCTGATGGAAAACGTCCGCGGCCGAAAGACCGCGCCCGAAACCATCGCCACGGTGATGACCCTGGCCAAGACCATCGGCAAGGTCGGCGTTTTGGTCGGCAACGCGGACGGCTTCGTCGGCAACCGCATGTACCACTGCTATACCCGCCAGGCCAATTTCCTGCTCGAGGAAGGCGCGCTGCCGCAACAGGTGGACCGCGCGCTTTTCGATTTCGGCTTCGCCATGGGTCCTTTCGCCGTCGGCGACGTGGCCGGGCTCGACGTCGGCTGGGCCATCCGCCAGCGCCGGGCCGCGACCCGCGACCCCAATGAACGCTATTCGCCGATCGCGGATCGTATATGTGAGCTGGGCCGCTTCGGGCAGAAGACCGGCGCCGGCTGGTACCGCTACGAGGAAGGAAGCCGCGCCCCGGTCCCCGATCCGGCGATCGAGGACATCATCGTCGGCGTTTCCGGCGAACTGGGAATCGAGCGCCGCGACATCACCGACGACGAAATCAGGGAGCGCTGCCTTTATGCGCTGGTCAACGAAGGGGCGAAGATCCTCGAACAAGGCCTGGCGATTCGTTCCGGCGACATCGACGTTATCTGGGTCTATGGTTACGGGTTCCCCATTCACCGGGGCGGGCCGATGTTCCATGCCGACCGGGTCGGGGTGAAGGTTGTCCATGAGGCCCTGAGCCGGCTTTACGATATTCACGGGGAATTATTGAAACCGTCAACCTTGCTGGAAGAAATGGCCCGCGACGGCCTTGCGTTCGAGGATTTGCACAAGGAAAAAACCAAATGACCGAAGCCGTCATCGTATCCACCGCCCGCACGCCCATCGGCAAGGCCTTCCGGGGCGTTTTCAACAACACCCACGGCGCGGTCTTGGGCGGGCACGTCATCAAGCACGCCGTCGAGCGCGCCGGGATTGACCCGGAAGAGGTCGAAGACGTGGTCATGGGCTGCGGCCGGCCCGAAGGCGCCACCGGCAAGAACGTCGCCCGCCTGTCGGCCATCCGCGCCGGCCTGCCGGTGACGACGGCGGCGACGACCATCAACCGGTTCTGCTCGTCGGGCCTACAGGCCATCGCCACCGCGGCGCAGCGGGTCATCGTCGACAAGGTACCGGTGATGGTCGCCGGCGGCGTCGAATCGATCAGCCTGGTGGAGAAAAGCCTCAACCAAAGCCACATCGAGGAAGAATGGCTGATGAAGCACAAGCCCGAACTATGGATGCCGATGATCGAGACGGCGGACACGGTGGCCGAGCGCTATGGCATCAGCCGCGAGGCCCAGGACGAATATGCGCTGATTTCCGAGCAGCGCACCGCCCAGGCCCAGGACGCCGGGCGTTTCGACGACGAAATCGTGCCCCTGGCGTCGTTCAAGCAGGTCACCGACAAGGAGTCCGGCGAAACCCACGACGAACAAGTGACCCAGGAAAAAGACGAAGGCAACCGCCCCGAGACCAGCGCCGAAGGGTTGGCCAAGCTGGAACCGGTGCGGGGCCCCGACAAATGGATCACCGCCGGCAACGCCAGCCAGCTTTCGGACGGCGCCTCGGCGTGCGTGATCATGGACGCCAAGCTGGCGGAAAAGCGCGGCATCGAGCCTTTAGGGATTTTCCGCGGCCTGGCCGTCGCCGGGTGCGAGCCCGACGAAATGGGCATCGGCCCGGTGTTCGCCGTGCCCAGACTATTGGAGCGCCAGGGCCTGAAGATGGACGACATCGATTTGTGGGAACTCAACGAAGCCTTCGCCGTGCAGGTGATCTACTGCCGCGACAAACTGGGCATCCCCATGGAGACGCTCAACGTCAACGGCGGCGCCATTTCCATCGGCCACCCGTTCGGCATGAGCGGCGCCCGCATGACGGGACACGCCTTGATCGAAGGC
>JADFNT010000289.1 GCA_022563215.1 Pseudomonadota bacterium | reverse complement strand
CTCCGGCGGCTGGACTCGAACCAGCGACATATGGATTAACAGTCCACCGTTCTACCAACTGAACTACGCCGGATTAAATTGGAGGCGCGGACCGGAATCGAACCGGTGTACACGGCTTTGCAGGCCGCTGCGTAGCCACTCCGCCACCGCGCCAGCGACGTTTTCGTGGCCCGCTCCGGCGGAAGGGCAGGGGAACTTAGACCCTGCCCTGGCCCCGGTCAAGCGGCCGGAAAGGGGCCGGCGGCCATTGTCATCGCCTTCGCCGCGCCCTATAAACGCTCAAGGCGACATGGCTTTTGGAGGTTCCCTCAATGGATTTCGCCGCCGCCCGCCAAAACATGGTGGATTGTCAGATTCTCCCCAATCGCGTGACCGACCAAAGGCTTATCAGCGCCTTAAGCACGGTTCCCCGCGAAGCCTTCGTGCCGACCGAATTTAAGGGAGTGGCTTACGTTGACGAGGCCATTCCCCTGGGCGGCGGAAGGTATCTCATGGAGCCCTTGGTCACCGCCAGGCTTGTTCAGGCGGCCGAACCCAAAGCCCAGGACCTGGCGCTGGTCATCGGTTGTGGCACCGGTTATGGGGCGGCCGTGCTTTCCTATCTGGCCGGCACCGTCGTCGCCGTCGAAAGCGACGGGGGACTGGCAAAAGAAGCCAATCAAATTTTGTCCGGCCTCGGCATGGATACCGTCGCGGTCATCGAAGGCCACCTGGAAAAGGGATACCGGAAGCAAGCCCCCTATGACGTTATCTTCTTCGATGGCGCCGTCGCCGATGTCCCCGAGGCCATTTTCTCGCAGTTGGCCGAAGGAGGCCGATTGGTCGCCGTCGTTTCCAAAGACGGCGTCGGCAAGGCCATGCTCATGACGCGGCACCATGACCAGGTTTCCAGCCGCGAAGTGTTCGACGCCGGCACGCCGTTGCTGCCCGGTTTCGAACGTTCGAAATCCTTCGTTTTTTAAAACTTATCCCCCCCTTTGCCGCCGCCTTTTTGGTTCCCTGATGAGGGGGGCCGCGAATCGGTGCTCCCATAAATGGCTGAAAACGCGCCGGGCGGCGCTTTTCAGATGCTTCCAGGACCGCCGATCCCCGTCAACCGATCCCCTGAAAATCCCTGTGTTTAATTATACTTAATGACTACGAGTCTGGCCTGGGCGACTCACGCTCCTTTACCTCGGAGTCGAGAGGCAGGTAAAGTTGGACCAATGACGCAACGACGCGATGACCGGGCAAAGGGGGGCGAGCGGCATGTTTGCGCGTTTGCCGGGCGTTCTTAAGCTTCTGGTTTTTCCTCTCTGCTTGATCCCATTTGCGCCGGGAGAAGTGAAGGCTCAGACTCTTGAGGACGCATTGACGGCAGCTTATCTCACTAATCCGACGCTGCTTGGCCAGAGGGCCAAGGTCCGCGCCACCGACGAGCAGGTGCCGCAGGCGCTTTCCAATTGGCGGCCCTCGATCAGTCTTAGCGGTTCCATCAGCCGGTCCATCACCACCAACACCGCCAGGACTTTCGGCGGCCAGAACCAGATCAGGACCCCCCGCGGCGCCGATCTGAATATTTCACAGCCGATTTACCGGGGCGGGCGGACCTTCGCCGCGATTCGGGAGGCCGAAAACACCGTTCAGGCGGAACGCGCCCGCCTGACGGAAACGGAACAAGACGTGTTGTTGGCCACGGCGACGGCGTTTCTGAACGTGTTCAGGGACGAGGCGGTCCTGAAGCTCAACATCAACAACGAACAGGTCCTGAAACGGCAATTGGAAGCGACCCACGACCGGTTCGAGGTCGGCGAGATCACCCGCACCGATGTCCACCAGGCCGAAGCCCGCTTGGCCGGGGCGAACGCGGACCGCATCGATTCCGAAGGCAAACTTGAAGCCTCCCGGGCCGCCTATCGGAACGTCGTCGGCCAGCCCGCGCCCCGCAACCTGAAGGCGCCCATGGCGCCGGCCGGCCAGCCCGAAACCCAGGCCGAGGCCAACAAGGCGGCGGCCCTCGACAATCCCGCTGTCTTGAGCGCCGAATTCGAACGAAAAGCCCTGTTGGACAACGTTGACGAAGTTCGCGGCGAGCTGAGGCCGTCCGTCAGCTTGAATTTCAACCTCAGCCGCGATTGGGAGAACGCCTCCAACACCAACATTTCCCGTGAAGAAGCCATTACCGCGTCGGTGACCATTCCCCTCTATCAGCAAGGCGAGGTCTTTTCCCGGCTTCGCGAGGCCAAGCAGGACGTCGCCGAACAGTTGCAGGCCGTCGACCAGGCCCGCCGCGACGCCGTCGAGGACGCGACAAGAGCCTGGGAATCGGTGGTCACCGCGCGGGCCCGGGTCAAGTCCTTCAAAGCCCAGAACGCGGCCAACATGGTGGCCCTGGAAGGCGTCGAACGCGAAGCCCAGGTCGGGTCGCGGACGGTGCTGGATGTCCTGGACGCCGAACAGGAACTCCTGGATTCCCGCGTTGCCCACGTCAGCGCCCAGCGCGACGAACTGGTGGCCGTTTTCGAGTTGAAGGCCGCCATGGGCCGTTTGACGGCCAAGAAATTGAAATTGTCGGTGAAAGCCTACGACCCCGACGATCATTACCGGAAAGTCCGGGATCAATGGTTCGGCGACAGCCCTGGCGGGAGCGAATAGCATGCCGGGAGTGAGAGAAAGATTGAATTTTCGTCGCCTGGACAAGGAACCCGATAGGAATCCTGCTGGTGTTTCCCTTGCCGGTATCATACCTTTTATAAATGTTTTGGGGGGTAGCGTTGCTACTCGGGGGAATGCCCAAACAAGTCAAATGGACGTTTCATGAGCGAAGAAGCACCAGAACCTGCGGAAGCCGCGGAAGCCGCGGAAGGAGCTGAAGGCGAAGAGCCTTCGATGGAGGACATCCTGGCGTCTATTCGCCGGATTCTCTCCGAGGAAGAGCAAGAAGCCGAGACAATGGCCGAGGCCGCCCCCGAGCCGGAACCGGCGCCGGAATCCGAGCCTGCGCCCGAGCCCGAAGCGGCCCCCGAGCCCGAGCCGACA
>JADFNT010000288.1 GCA_022563215.1 Pseudomonadota bacterium | reverse complement strand
GGTCCAGGCCATCGACGAGGCCGGTTGCGATTACGTCCATATCGACGTCATGGACGGCCATTTCGTTCCCAACCTGACCTTCGGCCCGCCGGTGATCAGGAATATCCGGCCGGTGACGGAAAAAGTCTTCGACGTCCATTTGATGATTAATCCGGCGCAACCCTACCTTTCGGACTATGCCGAGGCCGGCGCCGACATCATCACCGTGCACGTCGAAGCCGACGACCATCTCGATCGCTCGTTGCAGATGATCCGCGGCCTGGGCAAGAAGGCGGGCGTGTCGCTCAACCCGTCGACACCGGAAACCGCCATCGAGCACGTCATCGACAAGGTCGACCTGATCCTGGTGATGACCGTCAACCCCGGGTTCAGCGGTCAGAGCTTCATCGAGTCGCAGGTCGAGAAGATTCGCCGCATCAAGGCGATGATCGGGGACCGCCCGATCGAGATCGAAGTCGACGGCGGCATCAATGCCGATAACGTCAAAACGGTGACCGAAGCGGGGGCCAACGTGGTGGTGGCTGGCAGCGCCGTTTTCAGCGGCGACGACTACGCCGCCGCCATCGGCGCCCTGCGCGACGCCGCCGGCTAGCCGACCAATGCCTAAATTTTCACAAAACCCTTGATATATTTGGGTTATTTCGGTTATTACTTGATGAATATGTTCCTTGGGCCATAGCCTGACACCATAATCGAAAAACAGAATGGCTGATCACTCAGCTCGTCTTCAGAACTTCCAAAATCGGATTCGCGTCAACGGCATGACCGGCCTGAGAAGGGTCATGACGCTGGGGGCATGGCTGAACCTCTATTTCTTCTGGGAGAAAAAGTGGTTCTTCATCGCCATGATCATCGGCGCCTTCATGCTTAACATGCCTTTGCCGCAAGGACTGTCCTCCGAGGGCCTGATCATCCTGACCATGTCGGTGGTGTCGGTCATTCTGTATGTGACCGAACCGGTGCCTTTGCCGACGGTGGCGTTGTTGATCATCATCGGCCAGGTGGTGCTGATGGGCCACGATTCCTCGGAGGTGGCGAAAAGCCTGATGACGGATTCGGTCCTGTTCATCGCCGGCTCGCTGATGTTGGCCGTCGCCGTGGTCAAGCAGAAGCTGGACAAGCGCATCGCCTGGCTGATCGTCCGCATGACCGGGACCAAGACCTGGCGGGTCTGTTTTGGCATTACCGTGGTGTCGGGCCTGTTGGCGTCGTTCGTCGGCGAACACACTGTCGCCGCGATGATGCTCCCCGTAGGCATTACCCTGATTACGCTGACCTCGGACGACCCCAAGAAAGTTCGCAACCTGGCCGCCGTGCTGTTGTTTTCCATTGCCTACGGCGCCTCGGTGGCCGGCATCGGCACGCCGTCGGGCGGCGCCAGAAACGCCATTATGATCGGATACTGGAAGGAATTTTTCTACGATCCGGCCAATCCTGAAACCTACAAGTTTTTGGTCAGCTATGTGGACTGGATGATCCACGCCTACCCGATGTTCCTGATCCAGGTGCCGTTCGTGACCATTATCCTGTTCTTGACCTTCCGGCCCGAATACCGCGATTTGTCCAGGGCCATCGTCAAGCTGCGCAAGATGATCGAGGAAGAAGGCCCGATGAAGGCGGCCGATTGGATGTCGATCCTCATTTTCTTCTTGGTGTTACTGGGCTGGATTTTGATTTCCGGCGAAATCGGCATGGGGACGGTCGCCGTCGCCGGCGCCGCCATGTTCCTGGTCGCCGGTCTGGTGCGTTGGGAAGACATCAATTCGGGCGTCAACTGGGGGGTGATCCTGCTTTACGCGGCGGCCATATCCTTGGGGCTGCAGATGAAGGAAACCGGCGCCGCCCTTTGGGTCGCCGAGGGTTTCCTGGATACCTTGGCGCCCTTCGGCGCCAGTGAGGGTTTCGGGCTTTGGGCGGCGGTATCGGTCCTGACCACGGCCGTCACCAATATGATGTCCAACGGCGCCGCGGTCGCCGTTTTGGGGCCGATCGTGCTAAAAATGTCCGTGGTCGCCAACGAAAGCCCGATCATCCTCGGCTACATAACGGCAATTTCTTCTTCTTTTGCGTATCTTACGGTGGTCGGAACGCCTGCGTGCACCATTGTCTACGCGTCGGGCTATTTGAAAACCACCGATTTCCTGAAGGTCGGCTGGAAAATGGCCATTGCATCAACGATTATCATGTTGGCGGCGGCTAAGGTATACTGGCCCCTGCTTGGGATTTGACGTGGGTTCTTGGGAGGGGGCCCTCATCATGAATGACCAGGATGCGAGGAAAAACCGCTTCCGGATACTCGTTTGCATCGACGGGTCCGATGAATGCTATCAAAGCCTGAGATACGCGGCCAGGCTCGGCGGCGGCGTCGATGCCGATATCGTCCTGCTTTACGTGCGCCCGGTGGACCAGGGGTTACGCTCCGGCGGCCTTCAGGTCCGCGTCGCCCGTGAGAACATGCTGAAATGGGGGATCGAACTGCCGGGCATTCAATACCTCAAGAAGGGCCGCGACATGCTCAAGGAACTGGGCATCATGGCCGGTGACGAGTGGCGCGAAGAGGTCGTGCACACCGACGTCGACGGCGACCCCTTGGGCGACAACAAGATCAATTACGTCAACAAACAGGGCAAGATGGTGGTCCTCAAGCTCAAGGTCGCCTCCGCTATCGCCACCGGCATCCTCGAGCAATGGGAACTGGGGCCCTACGACCTTATCATCCTCGGCGCGTCGAGCCGCTGGAAGGGCATGGCGCGGTCGTTCTGGGACCCGGCGGTGGCCGAAAAGGTCGCCATCCATGCGCCGTGTTCGGTCCTGGTGGCCCGCGACCTGGATGTCGGACACGGGCACCTGATTTGCACCGACGGGTCCGACAAGGCGATGGAAATGGTGCTCCGGGACGGAGAAATGGCCAACCGCTGCGATTGCCCGGTGTCGCTGATGAGCGTGGCCCTCGATGTCGAAGCCGAGGACGAAGCCAAGGCCAATGTGGACAAAGCCAAAAAGGCGCTCGAGGACATGGGGATCAAGGTGCTGGAAACCATCGTCA
>JADFNT010000287.1 GCA_022563215.1 Pseudomonadota bacterium | reverse complement strand
ACCAGTTCCGAAACCCGAAGCCCGGTGGCGTAAAGAGTCTCCAGCAACGCCACCAGCCTCAAACCTTGGGGGCCGTTCCACTCCTTGGCCGCCGCCAACAGGTCCTCGACCTCGGCCTCGCTCAGGTATTTCGGGATACGCTTGCCCTGACGCGGACTGTCGAGGGTCGCCGTCGGATCGTCGTCACGAATCCTTTCGCCATAAAGAAAGCGGAAAAACTGCCGCAGCACCGATAGCCGCCGGGCGCTGGTGCCCGGCGCCATGCCGGCTTCGGACAGGGATTTCAGGTACTGGCGGATCATCGCCTGGGTGGCGTTTTCGGGGGCCCGGCGGCGGGCGACCGTAAAGGCGGAAAAAAGCCGCAGGTCGCGGCGGTAGGAATCAATGGTGTTTCGGGCCGCGCCCTCGGCCGCCAGCTTGTCCAGATAGGCCTCGACATGGACAGACAACGCCAAGTGGGAACCTGATCGCCGGGAGCCGCCCTTGGCGCTCATAAACCCGCCGCCAGGGCCGCTTCAACCGCCATCGCCCGGGCCTCCTTTTCGAAACCGGATTGGCGAAGGCTGATCAACACCTGGCGAAGAAGCAACGGATCGGCCCCGGCGGGACCGGCCTCGCCCAACACCAAAAGCGACAACAACACCGTTTCGGCGACCCGGCGGCGGACCCGGGGCCGGGCGGAACCGGAATCTCCCGTTCCCTGGACCCGGACCTCAAAGGCGCCGGCGGCGGCATCGGAGGTGGTTTCATCGGATTTCGCGGTTTTCTTTTCCGGATCGAGCTGCCTGGCGGCTTCCGTCGCCTCCAGAAGCCGGAACCAAAGCGCCGGATTGGGCATGGTGACCGTGCGGCGGTCGGCGCCGGTGACGAGTTTTTTCCACGCGTCCGCCGGCACCGGTTCGCCCAAGGCGTCGAATATGGAATACAACATCGCCGCGTCGTCGTTGGGATTCGGCCGCTCCTTGACGGCTTTCCACCAGGCCGACAGCTTGGTCGTGTTCCATTCGGCGGCCTCGGACGACCCCATCAGGCGGACGATCGGCATCAACTGATCGATCGCCTTGGCCGTATCCTTGTTGAACAGACCGCTGGCCCGCATCAGGGCGAACCACGCCTCGGCGGCGAGGGTATCGCCGCGCAGCAACAACGCCCGAACGGCCTCGGGCGCGAACCACACCAATTCGGCCGACGGCGGGATGCGCTTCAACACCGGCATGAATACCCGGACCATCGATTCGTAACGCCCTTCTTCGCGGCCCAGGGCCAGGGCCCGGGCCACTACCTCGGCCTGGGCCGTGGGTACCGTTTGGATAAGGGACGTGTGGTAAAGAAGGGCGCGGGTCATGGGGCCGCCTTCGGTTTCGGCGCGCGATAGCGGGTTGGCGAGGTCCTGTTCGGAAAACGATATGCTGGAATAGATCTGGCGCAAGGAATCGACCGGCAGGGCGCCCGCCGATTCGGCCCGTTCGGCGGCTTCAAGCCGAAGCCCGACGGGGGCGTTGGGGCTGATGGCAATGGTCCTGAGGATACCGGGGCGGTTGGACGAAATAACGTCATCCGGCAATTTCGCCTTGGCCGCCCGGGCCATGGCCAGATGCAGCGGCGTCGGGTCGGAAAGACTTTCGAGGATCGCCGGCGTGCCGGTGCCAAGCGATTCGATCAAGGCAAAGAATACCTCGTCCTTTTCGCCGGACTCGCGCATCACCGAAACCCCCAGCGACGCCTTGCCGTGCTCCCCTGCCAGGGCCTGGCAGAACAGGAAGGCTTTTTGCCAATAGGGAACCTTGTCATCGCGGATTTGTCCGCCGGCGAGCGCACAGGCCCGGGCGTTGTCGTTGGAAAGGAAGCGGGCTTCGGTTTCGACGCGCACCAATTCCTGGTCCCTGGACCGGCCCGGCGACGCATTGAGAAGGGTGTTGAGAGACACCAGGTCCCCCATGGCGGCCAAAAGCTTGGCCCGGATCGCCAACAGGCTGACGCCCTTGGATTTGCCCTCCGGCACCCGGGCGGCGCTCAACAGCAGCCGGCGCATAAGATTCCGCATGGCCGCCGAAGACGCGCTCACCGGCAGTTGCGGCAGCAGCTTTTCGACGATGTCCCGCTCCGTCCCCAGCCACATGTCGGCCCCGAAACCGCCCTGCGACGCGGTCAAGGTGCCCGTGGTATCAGGATCGATGGTTTGCAGGCTGCCGATTTTCACGCCTGAGGGCCGTTGCGTGGCCGCCACTGGCAGCACCGAGCTGGCCGCCGCCGGTTCGCTCGGCGGTTTTGCCAGCGGGGCGGGGGCGGGGGCCGGCGAAGAAGCCCCTGGCGGCGGCGTCAGAAGAATAGGCCGATCCTGCTGGGCCTGGACCTCGGACCCACCGAGGGTCCAGGCCGGCAATCCCGCCAACGCCGCAACGGCCAGGATCCTCAAGCAAGAAAGGGCCAATTGGGAACTCCTTGGGTGGAATCGACCAGTAGCCTGTATCATCTGAATTGTACCCCTACGATCGCTTTTCCCGTTTCCTCGGCAGGAGGGAAGACGCGGGCGATGGCGGCCCATCGGCAAGCCTTCCCGACGCCCCGAGGGGGCGGGAAAAGCGACCCGAAAGGACGGCGTTGCGAGGCTTCCGGACGTCGTCGCGCGCCGCTTGTGGTGGATTGGCACCACGGCGAGACGCGCTCCTAGCCGGAAACCTCGCAACGCCGTCGTAGGAGTGCAATTCAGATGATACAGGCTACTAACGGGGGAAGCGGTCATCCGGAAGGACTCTTTCAACTTTTTTAACCGGGGGCGGAATGTCCCAGGTGGCAAGAAACGTGGCGCTGCCGGCAAGGGTCAGGATGACCAGAATAAAAATCGCCCTGGATACCCTTCTCATTCTCGTCGCTCCGGCTTTACCCATCTTAAATCGGCTCCAAAGGTGATCTAACGACAGCCGATTTTGTTTATGCTAAGTTCCGACTATGGCAATTTTTCGGCAGCTCGTGGGCCCGCAGTCTATCGGCTCGGGCAAGCGCTTTCAACGACCCTGCCTCAGGCCCGCGGGGGCGGCGGTGGTTTTTAGCGGCCTCAACCCCGG
>JADFNT010000027.1 GCA_022563215.1 Pseudomonadota bacterium | reverse complement strand
AACGTCCGCCATGGGTGGCGGACTGATAGGCATGGGTATTGACCTTGAGCCACCCGGCATAACCCTGGACCTGCTTGAGGCCGGCCTTGCGATAGGCCTTTGTCAACTCGGGCCTGAGGCAGTCATAAACGGCCTTGGCTTCGGCCCCGGTGATCTCGGCGGCGGCACCCGCCGCGCAAGGATTGCACGGATTGCAGGGTTTCTTGGCGGCGCATGGGTTGCACGGGTTGCAGGCCTTCTTTGCGGCGCATGGGTTGCACGGATTGCAGGCCTTTTTGGCGGCGCATGGGTTGCACGGATTGCAGCCCTTCTTGGCGGCGCATGGGTTGCACGGGTTACACGGATTCTTGGCCCAGGCCGCCTGTAGCCGCGGCACGAAGCATTTCTTTGAAACCGAACCACCACCGGCGGCGCAGGGATTGCAAGGATTGCACGCCCCTTTTGCGGCGCACGGATTACAGGGATTGCAAGGCCGCTTGGCGGCGCATGGGTTGCACGGGTTGCAGCCTTTCTTGGCGGCGCAGGGGTTGCACGGCTTGCATTGCGCAAGTTGTATGTACCGGGGCTTCGGTTTGGCCACCGGTAAAAGGGTTGGTTGCTCCGTCCCGGTGTTTGCGGCGTGCGCTGGCGTTGCCGGCGACAAGGCGCCCCCGACCACGATTCCGGCCCCGACGAAAGCGGGAATTACCGTGGTGGACAGAAGCGAGATTTTGAATGACCTCACGGGTGGCCTCCTGTTCTCAAGCGTTTGATAATTGAATTTCTGGTTATGTTTATTAGAACGCGCTTATCCTGTCAGAACGCCCATGAAGTCTCGAATCAAACGTAATCACAGGGTTGTGATGATGAGGCGCAAGGTTTGACGCGAGTATACTTCCGGGATGACCTTATCGGTCCAGGTTTCCCGGTTTGAAGCCGGGACGGGCAGGAGTCGATCATTGAAGAAATATTCAAAAATTCTTTTCGTGCTGGCTCTGCCGGTGTTTTTTGGTTTTCCCGTTGGTGCGGGAGAGTCGGCCCCGGCGGTGGTGGAAATACCAGCCGGGCCGTTCGTTGCCGGTTCCGACGGGGCCGAACGCGAAGCCGCCTATCGACTGGACGAAGCCGCCTATGGCCACGGCCGGACCCGCGAATGGGGCTGGTATGACAGCGAACGCAAGCGCCAATCGGTCGAAACGGGGACCTACCGGATCACCAAGACCCTCATTACCAACGCCCAGTACCTGGCCTTCGTGGAAGCGACCGGCCATAAAGCGCCCGGCGTTTCAACCAAGACATGGGACGGTTATGGACTTATCCACCCCTACAAACGCACCCGCCGTCATGCCTGGAAAAATAGCAGCCCGCCTTCGGGCCGGATGGATCATCCCGTGGTCCTGGTGTCCGTCGGCGATGCCAGGGCCTATGCGGCGTGGCTTTCGGAGCGGACCGGAAAGACCTGGCGGCTGCCGACCGAAATTGAATGGGAAAAGGCGACCCGTGGAAAAGAGGGATGGCGCTTTCCCTGGGGCAATTCATTCGATCCGAAAAAATTGAACAGCCATGACCTCGGCCCCTTCGACACCCTGCCGGTCGGACGGTTTCCGGAAGGAACCAGTCCCTTCGGGCTCTTGGACCCCGCCGGCCAGGTGTTCGAGTGGACATCGACGGCGGCCGGAAAAGGCCGTTTCATCGTCAAGGGGGGATCCTGGGACGACAAGGGGTGCGGCGTTTGCCGATCGGCGGCCCGGCATTCAAGGCCCCAATCCCTGAAACATATCTTGATCGGGTTTCGGCTGGTCCAGGCGGATTGAGGGCAGAAGGGTGACCGTCTTACATCACCGATAAGTGATATACGGTGAATGGTCGCCGGCGGATTTTTTGTGTTACCTATCAGTCTGTTCTGGAAAAAGCGCAAAGCGGTCAAATTTTTTTGGCCGGTTGAAAGGGAGGCAGGATGAAAAAGCTTTTAAGCGCACTGGCGGTTCTGGCTGTTGCCTTTTTCACCTTTTCAGGCGCCCATGCCGCGGCGACGGGAAAACGGGTCACGGTGACCGGAGAAATCGTCGACACCTGGTGCTACGTCACCGAGATCATGTACGGGCTTGGCACCGCGCATCATCAATGCGCCGTCTGGTGCGCCATCGGCGGAATCCCGGTCAGTGTCCTGGGCGAGGACGGCAACGTCTATGTGGTATTGAAGGTCGAAGGAGACGGCACCAACGTCGCCAACCCCCGCATCATCAATATCCAAACCCACAAAGTGACCGTCGACGGCGACCTCTATGAACGCGACGGGGTCAAATACCTGATCGTCACCCAGGTCGTCGACGATAAGGGCATCGTCAACTTGACCCATGAGGAATACGGCATTCAGCCGTTCGGGAAGTAAGCCATGAAACGCACGTTATCCATCCTTTTCACGGCGGCTCTTTTAATCGGCCCCGGAGCGTCTCAGGCGGCGGAAGAATGGGGCATCGACGGAGAAAAGAAGACTCGCTTCGAAGCCAAGGTCGTTGACGTCCTTTGCGAACTGACGGGCGATTGCCCGGCCGATTGCGGTTCCGGCAAGCGGCAGTTGGGGTTGCTTAGGGACGACGGGACGCTGGTCCTGGCGGTAAAGAATTTCGATATTTTCGCCGGCGCCGCCGATGACCTGAAGGATTTCTGCAACAAGAGAATCATCGCCGACGGATTGCTGATCAACAATCCGAAGATTCCTTTGTTCGCCCTGCAATTTAAAAAGCTCGCCCCTGATGGCAAGTGGAGCCGCGCCAACCAGTTCGGCAAGGACTGGTCGAAGGCCAACGGCGGCAAGAAGGCCGGCCAGTGGTTCAAGAACGACCCCAGGATCATAAAAGCCATCGCCGACAAAGGCGTGTTCGGCATTCCGGGCCTGAAGCAGAAAAAATGACCCTGGCGCCGTTTGCCGTTGGCGGACCCGGGTTCAGGGGCCGGTTTTTAGGGGCGGCGGTGTTGGCCCTGGTTTGGGTGTTCGCTCCATCGAATGCCCATGCCGATGACCACGCGCCGAATCTGGCGCCGGGCCCCGCTTCGGCCAAGGGATTTCCGATTTCTTTCGGCGGCCCTTTTACCCTTGTCGATCACCGGGGCCGGGAACGGACCGACAAGGATTTCAAGGGCCGCTACCTGCTGGTTTATTTCGGCTACACCTTTTGCCCGAATATCTGCCCGACCGGGCTGCAGACCCTTTCATCGGCCCTCGACCTTTTGGGGGAAGAGGCGGCGAAGGTGCAGCCGCTTTTCATTTCCGTCGACCCCGAGCGCGATAAACCGGAAATCCTTAAATCCTTCGTTGCCCAATTTCATCCCCGCCTGATCGGGCTGACCGGCAGCGAAAAACAGGTGCGAAACGTCGCCCGCGCCTACCGTATTTTCCGCGGCAAGGTCATCATTCCCGATGAGCCCGAGGACGAATACCTGGTGACCCATACGCCGACGACTTTTCTGATGGGGCCGGACGGGAAGTTCGTGACCCTGTTTCCCCATGATACGGATGCCGAGGTCATGGCCAAGGCGCTGAAGCGCACCCTCGCCGGGTCCGGACGGTCCTAAAGCCTGAACAATGGCCGCAGGCGAACGCCGATAACGTTTCCGGCAATGCCGAAAACGATCCACAACCAGCCATGCAGGCTGGTCGAGGCGACGCCGCTGAAAAAGGCGCCGATGTTGCAGCCGTAGGCGAGCCGGGCCCCGTATCCCAGCAACAGCCCGCCGATCACCGCCGCCAGAAGGGACGGCATGGGAGTCCGTTGTTTCGGCGCTACCTTGCCGGCCAGCGAGGCGGCGGCGAAGGCGCCGAAAACGATGCCGATATTCATGACCGAGGTCACATCGGCTAAAATCGGCTGCGCCAAGGCGCGGCCGGGAAAACCACCGGACCAAAAACCGCTGGAAGAAAGATCCCAGCCCATGGCCATGGCGGCCTTTGCGCCCCAAAGGGTAAAGGCCCAGGTAATCGACCACGGATGGCCGGCGACAAGCAAAGTCGCCCAGTTGAACAGGGCCAGCAGGCCGGCGCTCAACAAAAGGGGCCAGGGGCCGCGAAGAAGCCGCTGCCAGGAAAAACCATCCCGCCACCCCAAGGATTGCTTGTTCTTGCCGCCGAGAAGGCGGAGGCCCAGGTAAATGCCTCCCAAGGCCGCAAGTTGCAGCCCGATGGCGGGCCCCCAGCCAAGTTTTTCGCTCAACACCACCGAACCGATGCCGGGGAGTTCCGACCACCATTGAAGGTCCAGACTGCCCCACACCCCTCCGGCACAGAAAAAAACCAGCACCAACGCCATGCGCATGTTGCCGCCGCCGGCGGTATAGAGCGTCCCCGACCCGCACCCGCCGGCAAGCTGCATGCCGATGCCGAAGATAAATGCCCCGAAGGCCATGGAAAGACTAACCGGGGCGACGGCACCGGTGACGCTGTGGCCGAAAATCTGACCCTGGGCGAGAACGGGGGCAAACAACAACATCGCCGCCGCAAGCATCACCAACTGGGCGCTGATGCCCGAGATGTCCCGTTCAAGAATGGCGCGGCGGTAAGCGCCGGTAAAACCGAAGGCGGCGTGATAAAGCGCCACCCCCAGCCCGACGCCGACGGCGAACAGGGCCGGCAGCCTGGGCCCGGCCTGGAACAAATGTACGAAAACGCCGGAGCCCCCGGCCAGGGCCAGGAAAAGATATGGCCGCTGAATAGGGAGCAGGGCCGGCGTCGCGGCTGTCACGCTTCTATCCTAGCCGGTGGCCTGGCTGACGATGCGGGCCACGATGGCATCCAGTTCCTTGCCCATCTTGTCCAGGGCCGGAACCTTGTAGGCGCCGAAGACGTGGCTCGGCAGCCGGTACGTCAGCCGCGCCTTGCCGTTCGGCTGCTCGGTGACGTAAAGCCGGAGCGGGGCCTCGATACCGGCGGCTTCGCTGGCCTTCAGCATGCGGACGGCGAAATGGGGATTGAAGATCATGATCACCCTGTTGCCGGGAATGGTGATGCCGATCGCTTTCGCGCCGCAGGTTGCGCATGCATTGCCGACGATACCCATCTTGTTGGACCGGATGGCGTCAGTAAGCTTCTTGATAAAGACGTCGAAAGGCTGCCCCGTCTCGATGACCTTGGTTCCTGAATAGGGTGTGGGATTCTCCGCCCTGACTGGCAGCGCCAATAGGGCGATCAGACAGCCAAGCAAAACCAAACGCATGGGATATCCTCCGGGTTGTCCCATCTAACGAATATAAGAAAAACCTTACCTTTGTTCCCGGACCGGCACAAATAACGCTCTCGTGAGGGGTTTGTCAGAATTACGGCCTGAGAACCAGTGATGCCCGGCGGGACTGGCCGCCACGAATGTAGGCGATGGCAATGGAATCTCCCGGACGGGCCATGTGGACGGCGCTGGGCACGTCGCTGGCGCGGCGGACCTTGCGCCCGCCGATGGCGATAATGACGTCTCCCACCTCAAGCCCGGCCTCGATGGCCGCGCCCCCCCGGGCGACCTGATCGATGGCGGCGCCGGAAGTAGCCTCCCGCTCCCGTTCCGTAAGCTCGCGGACGCCGAATCCGGGCTTTCCCCGGATGACCCGGCCGTGATCCTTCAAATCCTCCACCACCCTCAACACCAGTTTCATGGAAGCGGCGAAGTTGACGCCGATGTTGGCATCGCTGTCCTTGGTGAAGATCGCCGAAACAAGTCCGACCAAACGGCCCTGGCCGTCGATCAGCGCGCCCCCGGAACCGCCGGGGTTGACGACGGCGTCGGTCTGGATGAAATCCTCGATTTCGTTAAAACCGGTTCCCGTGCGGTGAAGCGCCGAGGCCACCCCGCAGGTGATCGACAAACCCATCCCGAACTGGTTACCGATGGCGCAGACGGATTCACCCAGACCCGGATCCCCGCCGATGGGGGGGACCGGAAAATCCATCGGTGCCTTGATCAGCGCGATGTCGGTCAACGCGTCGCGGCCGATGATTTCGGCCGTCCTGATCCGCCCGTCGTTGAGCCTGATTTTTATCTTTTTGGCGTTGCCGAGAATGTGGCCGTTGGTGGCCAGGTAACCGCCGGGCATGACGGCGACGGCGGTTCCTTCCGGTTCCTTGGGGCGGCTTTCGGCGCCGGGCCAAACTGGTAACAGGCTGACCACCGATTCCATGAACGGGACAGTCGATTCCCCGGCCACCGAGGGCCCCGGGGTAACGACGGCCACGGCCAGGACAAACGCCGCCGCGAGGGCAGGAGTCATTCGGTTGATGGTCCGGATAGGGCGTTGCATAACTACTAAGGCTCCCGGTGCGCGGATTAGGATTAACCGCTTTTCGACCAAGACGCAAAGCCGCTCCCGGTATATATATGAGGCCAAGAGCTTCGAATTAAAGGAAGGCCAAAAGGTGTCCGTTTCCGATTTTCCCCGCGTTTCCCTGGCCCATACGCCGACGCCGTTGGAGTCCATGCCCAACCTGACCCGTTTGTTGGGCGGGCCGGATTTGCTGGTCAAGCGCGACGATTGCACCGGCCTCGCCATGGGCGGCAACAAGGCGCGTCAGTTGGAATTCTATTTCGGCGAAGCGGTGGCTCGAAAGGCCGACACGGTCATCATCACCGGCGCCATCCAGTCCAACTTCGCGCGCCAGACGGCGGCCGCCGCGGCCAAGCTTGGTATGGCTTGTCATATCCAATTGGAACACCGAGTGCCGACGATGGCGCCCGAATACGAATCATCAGGCAACGTTCTGTTGGACCGGCTGCTGGGCGCGACCATCCATTACTTCCCCGAAGGCGAGGACGAAGCCACCGCCGACAAGGCGTTGGACGATATCGCCGATCAGGTCCGTGCCGATGGGGGCAACCCATATGTCATCCACCTGTCGGGGGAACATCCGCCCCTGGGCGCATTGGGCTACGTCGTCGGGGCCAGGGAATTCCTCGATCAGGCTGCCGAACGGGGCCTTGCCATCGACACCATGGTGCTGGCGTCCGGCAGCGCCGCTACCCATGCCGGCGTTTTGGTGGGATTGAAAAGCCGCAACAGCGATATCAAGGTCACAGGCGTTTGCGTCAGGCGCAACAAGGATCAGCAGTTCGAAAGGGTTTTACACCAAGCCACCGCTACGGCCGAGATGGCCGATTGTGCGGGCGCCGTTTCCAAGGACGACATCCACGTTACCGACGACTACCTAGGTCCCGGCTACGGCCAATCGACGCCCGAGATGCTGGAGGCGATGACCCTGGCGGCCCGCGAAGAAGGGCTGATTCTGGACCCGGTCTATACCGGCAAATCCATGGCCGGGCTGATCGGGATGGTGCGCTCGGGCCATTTCAAGTCCGGGCAGACCGTCCTTTACCTGCATACGGGCGGCACCCCGGCGGTCTTCGGGTATAGCTCGATATTTGGGGACTTATGAAATTCCCGCGCACCATCCGGCTCGACGTTTCTGACGCCAACGCCTTTCCCCTGGCTGCCGAACCCGAGGAATGGGCGGTGACGGGAACCTTTGCCTTTGCCGACGCTGATCCGGCGGCGATGACCGGCAAGGAACAGTTGGCGTTCAGGAACGGCTGGCTCGGCACCGAAAGCTTCGGCCGGTCGACCTTCGTCCAGGTGTCGGTGATCCCGGATGAACAGTTCGAAGCCGTGGTGCGAAACCTGGCCGCCCAACTTCACCAACGATACGGCGCACCGGACATGCTGGCCGCCGTCGAAGCGGCCCGCGACGAAGCCGAATACGCGGCCGGCCTGTGCGATCATCCCGCCGGCACTTTGCTCGCCATCGAACGGGAATTCACCGAAGACGGCGTGGCCGAAAGGATTCGCGTCATCCCGAAAACCGATGCGGGGGCGCACGCCCGGATTTGGTCGCTGGAAGAGGATAAGGGGTAAAGCCCGAGAGCAAATGGCGCGCCCGGCGGGATTCGAACCCACGACCTCAGGATTAGGAAACCAGGCATTGGATGCGTTAACTAATTGAAAATAAATAGAAAATTTGGACAAAAATAGGCCTAGCAATGGCCCAGTAACGGGCAAAAATAACGATCCGTTCCCCTCCCATTGCTAGCAAATTGCTAGCAATGGCGGAGCTCATTTCAGGGGAGTAACGCTGACTAGAAAGAATTATCCTGATATTGTCCGGTTGAGTTTCGTGGATATTGACTTTTGGCAAGCCCTATCAAAACCGAACCAAACCTAAAACGCGACGTAGGATTATTGGCGCTTTTGACGGCGCCCTTTTTCCTCAACGATTTTATCTTTCTGAATATCGAGACCGCGCCCCAGTGGCTAGCCGCCGATTACGGATCGAAGCTGCTGGCGTTGATCATTTTGTTCGCGGTCCTTCCGCTTCGCCATGCCGCCGCAAGTACGATCAAGCTTAAAGCCCCCCTAAAAAACGCCGTCATCCTTGCCGTGCTCTGTACCGGGGCGGTGATCTTCGCCAATTATTTCTTCCGCGTCTTGGTGCCGATCGAAATCGAAAGCCTGGTGCTGTTCCGCTATCCGCCGTTGAACCCGGGGCTTCTTTACTGGACGGACATCACCTTCGGGCTGGCGTTGACGGCGGTGAGCGAGGAATTTGTCTTTCGCGGCGTCTTCGCCGTTGTGGCGGCGCGCTATCTTCCGGGAACTGTCGCCTTGATCGTCGTTTCAGCGGTCGTATTCGCCTTGATCCACTGGTCGCACGGATTGACGTCGATGGTCGTCGCCGGCATCGCCGGGGTGGCGCTGATGGCGCTTTACCTGCGCACGGGCTCGGTGCTGCCGGGCATCGCCGCGCACTACGCCATCAACTTCGCCGATTTCATTTAAGGCTAAGGGTCGGAAACAACCGCAAACGTTCAGCCGTCGGCGGTGATCCTGGCGATCAGCTCGCGCTGCACCTTTTCGGCCTCGGACGAATCTATCTGACAGGTCCCCGCCGCGTGGTGTCCGCCGCCATCGTATTCAAGCATCAACTGGCCGATATCGGTTTTCGAGTTTTTGTCGAAGATGGATTTGCCGACGGCAAAAACGGTATTCAACTGTTCGCGCCCCATCATCACGTGCATGGAGATATTGCAGTCGGGGAAGAGCGTGTAAATTATGAACCTATTGCCGGCATGGATGGTTTCCTCATCGCGCAGGTCCAGAACAACCAGGTTTTGATGGATGGTGGCGCAACGCTTGATCTGTTCGATGAATTTTTCCTGCTGCTCGAAATAGAGTTCTACCCGTTCCTTGACGTCGGGCAGTTCGAGGATCTGGTCGATGTTATGATCGTGGCAGCGCTCGATCAGCTCCATCATCAACTCGTAATTAGGCATGCGGAAGCCCCGGAACCGGCCAAGGCCGGTGCGGGCGTCCATGAGGAAGTTCAACAGCGCCCAGCCCGTAGGCTTGAGAACTTCTTCCATCGTGAACTGAGCGGAATCGGCCTTGTCGACCGCTTCGATCAATTCGTCATCGACGTTGGGGAAGGCTTCCTTGCCGCCGTAATAGTCATAAACCACCCGTGCCGCCGACGGCGCATCGGGGTCGATGATGTGGTTGTCGAACTTCTGCCCAAGCCGGACGACTTCGCTTTCGTGGTGGTCGAAGGCCAGATGGCAGCCCGGCACGTAGGGCAGGTTGGTGGTGATGTCTATGTTCGAAATCGGCACCGTGCCGGCCTGCATGTCCTTCGGGTGGACGAACAGGACATCGTCGATCAAGTCCATATCTTCGAGCAGGACGGCGCAGACCAGGCCGTCGAAATCACTTCGGGTGACTAAGCGGAATTTTTCATCTGTTGACATTGAAACGCCTACTCCTGATTGCCGTTATTTGGGCATCCATGCCCCCTAGCTTGGACGAATAATAATCTTTTTGCCGGTGCAGGTTAAGTTTTGTTTGCTTGCCCCTTTTAACCGCTCTTTCCGACCTGTGGCAGTGATGGCCCTCACACCAATAAGCCCTCCGATTGAGTGCAAATAGTTCTGTGGCAATTCCCAATTTCTTTCCTGGGTTTTAAGGCATTAAATTAACTTAATTAAAGTTATAAAGGTATTTAACTAAAAACAAGTAAATTTTACTTTTGACAAACGATCCCTGACGCTTAGGACTCCTACTTCATTGAAAAAGGTGAGAACCGGAGAATATGATTGCGCTCTACCGTCAGTGGGTTTATGGGTCCGCATTCACGAAACGGGCTGAGGAGAATGTCATGAGACGAAAGATCAAACTACGCAACCCCTTCGCCCGAGTTTTGGCGTCTCGTTTATATCGACGAAGAATGATCAAAGCCAAAAAGGGCAAGGGCTCATATAAACGCCGTCCCAAGCATTCCTCGGGGCGGCGTTTTCTTTGCAAGCTACTGGCAAGGGTGGATGCGCTTGATTATGGAGGCTTGGACCATATGAGGGTGTTTCGAGTTACCTCGAAACTCTGATGGGGAAACCTCCGTTCTGACTTCTGATAACGCCCCCTTATCACGACTAAGAGCTAATTAATCAACGCGAAGCGGATTTTCTTGCGCTCGTCATCTATAGACTGAAGTTGATATGATGGGTGCGTACGATTCCCGCAAAGTGCTGTCCACTGTGTTGCCCCACTATCCTTTGATAGTTTCAACTAAAGCGGTCAGCTTTGATCATAGGTAGACCGACTACTATCTCGAATCTCGATAAAGAAGCCAATCTCATCAGGTTGCCGCAGTGGAAAGTTCCTATGAAACGGCTCCAAGACCAACATCATTTCAATTGGCTCGCGCCTAACGACCTCTTTGAGCGCTTTCTCGATAAAGTGAGCTTAGCAGACGGAACCTCCGTTCGAGAGGAATTGCAGCAAATTGAGGATGGAAAGGCCTTTGCTGACCAAGTCCTCGCTATGACAGAGCAAACTGCGGAAGATGTTCTTCTTTATAAACAAAGGCGAGATGAATGGGATGCTGCGAGAGACCTCTTAATGGAAAGGATGGAAGAAAATTTTTTGCACGGCGGCTCTGAAGGGCGCTGGATAGCGTTCGGCCGTAAATCCCCTTTTTCAGACGAAGAACTCGTACCGCCGCACTTTTGGGATTTCCTGAAGTTGGACCGGGGATCTCGTAAGGCTACAAACGAACAGCATGGAATTGAGTTTTCAGGGTTGCGTTGCCTGATACTCCAAGACCTATCACGAGAATGGCGTTTAATAGCAGTAGCGGAAATGGACGCACTGGACGCAGCCACTAACAAAGTCGAATCCAACCAGCCCAACGGCCTCCAAAATAAGGCAAAGAGAGGGCGAAAATCGAAAAAACTGGAAATGATAAATGCCTTTGATGAGCTGAATCGTCTCGGTGAACTCACAGATAGCGATCTCGCAAACAAAAAGGGGGTCTGGGGAAAGGTTCTTCAACACCTTAAAATCAAAGAGGACCAACCCGGGTACTCCTATTCAACCTTTGTCAAACATGTCGGACCAAAGATCGAAAGGGAGTTGAAAATTCGAAATTCCGAAAATTGAATTTTCGGAATACTGGTTCGTGACAACCTAGTATCATGCTGTCAAATGATGGTGCACCAGGCACACAAGCGTACTGGAACCATCATGAAGTCTTGGTCAAAAATCCAGAACTCAAACCCAGCAGAAGAACCTGCTAATCGCCCAATTCCCCAACATCCGGACGCTCTTTTATTCACGGTTGAGGCCGCTTTCCTCCTTGGCCTCAGTCCCCGTACGCTCGAAGCTCAAAGAATTTCAGGTGAGGGGGCAC
>JADFNT010000286.1 GCA_022563215.1 Pseudomonadota bacterium | reverse complement strand
GTGTCTTCCGGCGATAAGACCCATGTCTCGACGCCGGCGATCACCTCGCGGCGGCGCCTCAAGAAGCGGTTCACGTCCGCCGGACGATCGGACTTGATCCCGAAATCCACCTTGGTGCCGGTCGCGCCGTGTATCACGTTGAATTCGCCGTGTGTGCGAATGGCCTCCAGCATCATCGAGCGATCCAGATACCAATCCGGTTCGGGGAACGCGGCAGCCAGACGATCCAGGTCGGCCGCCTTGAGGTCCAGCAGGACATCGGCGTCATACGTGGCCCGCGGCTTTCCCCAGGCGGTGCTCGCCAGACTGCCGGTCAGGGCGTAGGGCAGGCCGATGCGCTCGAGAACGGTCAGAAGTGCGGGCAGCTCGTCGGGCATCACCATAGCGCGGCCGCCGAGAGTTGAGCCGGGTGTATCGGCCCGTATCTCAAGGTGTCTCTACCCGCTGCCGCCTCATTTTAGGTTCATCCGGGAAAAACGGGATGAGCATTCGTATTCCGAAAACGACGAATGGCCGGTTTCCTCTGCGTCTGGTCCGACGAAACGGGCTTTTGGTTGGTGCCGCGCCGCCGCGCAGACCAAACGCCCGAACCGGTCGGAATCCTCGTTGTTCCCGCATAGAAAGGCGTAAACGCCGCGATCACACGCAGTTGCCAGCCGTATCTCTGGACCCGGAAATCCCGGATGAACCTTTCTTTTCCTCCCGCCTCAGCCAATGATTTCATGTCGCTGTCCTCGCTCCGGCCCAATGCGCCCGCGGAACTGATTTCGGACATTCCGCAGCGCTCTGGTCGCTTGCGCCCTGATAGCGGCGACCATCGCGGCATACGGGCCTGCGTTGCAAGGCGGGTTCATTGGGGACGATAACGACCACGTCACTCACAACACGGCGGTGCAGAACCCAAGCGGCCCGGCCGACATCTGGTCTCACCTCGGCGCGACACCGCAGTATTACCCGCTGGTCTTCACGTCGTTCTGGATCGAGCACGCGCTCTGGGGTCTCAACCCGTTCGGCTAGCACCTGGACAACGTGCTGCTGCACCTGCTGAACGCGTTCCTGCTGTGGCGCGTGCTGCTGCGCTTGTCGATACCCGCGGCGTGGCTCGCCGCCGCGGTCTTCGCCCTGCACCCGCTGCAAGTCGAGTCGGCGGCGTGGATCACCGAGCGCAAGAATATTCTCTCGGCGGTGTTCTATCTTGGGGCGCTGCTGGCATACCTCAGGTTCGCGCGGATCGGCCCGCCCGCTCGCAGCGCCGCCGCCGGCTGGCGCTGCTACGCACTCGCCCTGCTGCTCTTCGTCGCCGCCTTGTTGAGCAAGACCGTCACCTGTTCCCTTCCGGCGGTGATTCTGCTGCTCCTGTGGTGGAAGCGCGGCCGGGACAATCTGAAAAGGAAACCGCCCAAACAGGGCCCAAACAGGGAAGGACAAAGACGATGAAAAAGCTGATGACGGGATTGGCGCTTGCCTATGCGGCGCTGGTCGCCGGTCCGGCGGCGGCGGAAACGTTCATCACCGTCGCCTCGACCACCTCGACCCAGAACTCAGGCCTCTACGACCACATCCTGCCCCGGTTCACCGCCAAGACCGGCATCACCGTCCGCGTCATCGCCGTCGGCACCGGACAGGCCATCCGGCTGGCCGAGAATGGCGACGCCGACGTGTTGCTGGTCCACCACAAGGCCTCGGAGGTGAAGTTCGTCGAGGCCGGCTATGGCGTCAAGCGCACCGACGTCATGTACAACGACTTCGTCATCGTCGGGCCGAAAACCGACCCGGCCGGCGTCAAGGGGATGAACAAGGCGGCCGGCGCGCTGGCCGCCATCGCCAAGGTCAAGGCGGCGTTCGCGTCGCGGGGCGACAACTCGGGAACCAACAAGGCAGAGCTCGGGCTTTGGAAGCTGGCCGGCGTCGACCCCAAGAAGGCCTCGGGGTCGTGGTACCGGGAGACCGGGTCCGGCATGGGGGCGACCTTGAACACGGCTTCCGCCATGGCGGCTTATGCGCTCACCGACCGGGCGACGTGGCTGAAGTTCAAGAACAAGGGCGACCTCCGGATCCTGGTCGAGGGCGACGAGCGGCTGTTCAACCAGTACGGCATCATCCTGGTCAACCCGAAGCGTCACCCCCACGTCAAGGTCAAGGAGGCGCAAGTCTTCATCGACTGGGTGCTGGGCGCGGAAGGCCAGGCCGCCATCGGCGCCTACCGGATCAAGGGCCGCCAGGCGTTTTTTCCGAACGCGGGGAAATAAGGGAGCGGGAAAGTCACCCCGGCGGCTGGCCGTCTCCTTACTTCGGCCGCCACCTGGTGATCCGGTTGTTGCCGAAGTCGGCGGCGAACACCGTGCCATCCTCGGCCACGGCGACGGCGGTGACGTAGGTAAACTGCCCCGAACCGTTCCCCTTTTCGCCGAAGGCGGTGAGAAAGGTTCCGCCGACGGTGAACTTCTGGACCCGATGGTTGTAGAAATCGGCGGCGAAGACGTTGCCGTCCCCATCGACGGCGAGCGCGGTGACGACGGCGAACCAACCGTTGAACGGACCGAAAATGTTCATGCCGAAGGGACCGCCCCACTTGCGCGCGAAACCGCCGTCAGGGGCGAATACCTGTATTCTGTCGTTGTAGCCGTCGGCGACGATAAGGGTTCCTCCCGGCCCCAGCGCCACGTCCGTGGGGTAGTTGAACTCACCGGACCCGATACCAACCTCGCCCGTCGTTCCCCATTGGCGGACAAATTTTCCGTCCGCCCGGAGTTGCTGAATCCGCTGGTTATAGAAGTCGGCGACGAAAAGATCGCCATTGGGCGCTATAGCGACACCCCCCGGGGCATTGAACTGACCAGGATCGCTGCCGCCGCTGCCGATAATCCTGCGTGGCGTTCCGTCGAGGCCGAAGACCTGGATGCGGTCGTTCCAGTATTCGGCGACGTAAAGCTCTCCGTTGGCGATCCTCAGATTCATCGGCCGGCCCAACTCGCCCAAGCCCTTGCCGGACTTGCCGAACTGGCGCTTGAAGTTGCCATCGAAATCGAAGACCTGGATACGGCCATTCCGGGAATCGTCGACGAACACCCCGGCC
>JADFNT010000285.1 GCA_022563215.1 Pseudomonadota bacterium | reverse complement strand
GATGGGGTGAAGCGGCAAGGTTTCCTGACGCCCTCCGGGGATAAGCGGACGCGGTCGGAACGGCGGCAACGCGTGACTTTCGGACGTCGTTGCCCCTGTCTAACGATGTCCCGCATCGTTGCGCCCGGGGGTCGCGGGGGCGCCCCCCGCATTTACATTCCCGGGGGGACACCCCCCCGTGGCCCCCCGGGGCGCGCCTAGCCGAAAACCACGCGATGCCGTCTCTAGGGGTCTTTATCATTGATCCTTGGTATTGTGCTATCGGTATTGTTGGCGCAATCCCGGCGTTGTGCCGGGGCAGGAACAGGGGCGTGAAAAGGGGGGCGAAGATGGCGGTCGAAGGCGTTAAGGCGGTGATCGGCCTGATGAGCGGCACCTCCATGGACGGCATCGACGCCGCTATCATAAACACCGACGGAGAGCGGGTGTTCGGTTTCGGCCCGGCCCAGACCCTGGTCTACGATGACGGGTTCCGCGACAGGCTGCGCGCCGTCCTGGGCGTCGATCCCGATGACAGCGACGAATCCCGGGCGGTGGCCGAGGAACTGACCCTTCTCCATGCCGAGGCGGTGAAACGCCTGCTCGGCGACAACGATCTCAAGGCCGACGCCATCGACACCATCGGCTTTCACGGCCACACCGTCATCCACAAGCCCGACAGGGGAATCACCCGCCAGATCGGCGACGGCGCCCTGCTGGCCCGGGAAACCGGGATTCCCGTGGTCAACGACTTCCGCGCCGCCGACGTCGCCGGCGGTGGCCAGGGGGCGCCGCTGGCGCCGCTCTATCACGCGGCGCTGGCCCGCGACCTGGACAAGCCGTTGGCGGTGCTCAACGTCGGCGGCGTCGCCAACGTCACCTGGATCAGCCCCGACGGTGGCCTCGTCGCCTTCGACACCGGCCCCGGCAACGCGCTGATCGACGACTGGGTGCGCGAAAACGGGGAAGGGGACATGGACACGCCCATGGACACTGACGGTTGCCTCGCCCACGCCGGCGCCGTCGACGAAGAGGCCTTGGCCGAGCTCCTGGACGATCCCTATTTCGCCCGCCCGTACCCTAAGTCCCTCGACCGCGGCGCCTTCGACCCGGCCCCGGTGAAAGGGCTTTCGCTCGCCGATGGCGCGGCGACATTGACCGCGTTCACCGCCGCGGCGGTCGAAAAGGCCGTTCCCATCCTGCCGGCGCCGCCGAACCGCTGGCTGGTGTGCGGCGGCGGGCGGCACAACCCGGCCCTGATGGCGGCGCTTCGGGGGCAACTGGCGGCGCCGGTGGAGCCGGTGGAGATGGCCGGCTGGCCCGGCGACGCGCTCGAGGCCCAGGCCTTCGGGTTCCTGGCCGTGCGCTCGCTCAAGGGACTGCCGCTGAGCCTGCCGTCGACGACCGGGGTCGATAAACCGACTACCGGCGGCGTTCTGCATAAACCCGGCTAGGGGATTCCCAAGGGATTTCCCAAGGGATTCACCAGGGCGTCGGTGTCGCGGCCGTGGTCGCGGGCGAGGCCGGTGTGGATGTCGCGGATGCGGGTGCGAACGCGGCCGGTGCGCAGCAGCCGGTAGCCCTGGTGCTTGGAGGATTTTCGGATGTATCCGGCTTCCGCCGCGGCCACCGAGGCGCAGACGTAGAGCACGAAATAGTGGCAGAAGCGCTCCTGGCGCGGGTTGAGCGGCTTGCCGGGGAGAGGAGGCGAGTGAGACGTCGGAATGATATTATACCTTTTTAGCTGGTTAAAAGGGGAATAATATCATTGTTAGGGACGAATTTTAAGAGAAAAGAACATAATTAGAACAAACAGATAGGTAGTGGGTCAGGTTGTTGAATGTCCGCTCTTCCCCCGAAAGCAGACCAATTTCAGGGCTGGCGATAATGTCCGCTAATGACCCAAAGCGGACATTCATCTGAATAGGCTATCATCCGCCATACCACAGTTGAAGCGTGTCTCAAAAGGCACGAGGAAGCCCTATCCGGGTTTCGATTCCCCCAATGTTCTCCGGGTCACGACCCTATCCTGGCCGTCGGGTCCCTTCTCCACGAAATCAAAAGCCGCGAAATAGCGAAGACCGGGATTGGCGGCCACGGCCCCGTTAAACATCGGCAGCCACCACTCGGGCTGTTCGACGGTACAGTGGGCGTTTTCGCCGTTGGGAAGCGTCTTCATTGCGGGGTAGCAGGCTACGTTCAGGTACACAAACTCTTCGGCGAAGGTAAATATTTCCTCGATGATCCAGGGCAGGTCCTCGCGGGGGCAGTGTTCAAGGACATCGGTCGAGACGACGCCGTCGAAACGCTTCTTCGGAAGGGACTCGAAAGTAGAGAACGAGGGATCGTAACAGGTTATGGACTTAACCCCCCAGAAGGACTTGATGTCCGGATAATTTTTTCCATCCGGTCCGGAAATCCTGAAGGGCCTATATTGGTGGCCCTTGCCCGCGCCATAGTCGAGAATGGTTTCCGAACCCAGCACATCGATGATCCCGCGGATGCTTTCGGCGTGACGGTGCACCATTAGGCCGGCGAACATCTCCGCCCCCGGAGCTTTTTCTTTGCCGCCCTCGTCCGCGTGCATCTCGCGGTAATACCCGATCAGTTCCAAGTATCGGGGACTTGGGTTGGAACGTGAGTATTCTGTCATTCTTTCAACTGATATTTCCCAGGTGTCTCCATGCATCCGGTACCACACCATCAGAAGCGGCACTCCCCCGGGAAACGCACCCTGGACCCAGGATTCGCAAAGACATTCTGATTGATTATGACGTGTAACTTTTCCTGTCTTCAACCATAGAATTCCCCCACCAAGCTGAACCCCGCCGAGTAAGCCCAGAAAAAATCGAGAAGTACCCTGATGTCTGCTTATGGCTATGAGCGGAAGTAAACACGGTCTCGGGGTAAGGTCGGCAATGAGTCAGTAAGCGGACGTTGGTCAAACTGACCCCCTAGCAATAGATACGGTTGGGGTAGGGGGGGAAGCGATTAGGAAGACCCTACGCGAGGGTCCGCCGGCGGGCGGGCCCTTCCCCGACTCAGCCTTCGGCGGCAAGCGCCCGGAGCGCCTCGCCGACGCGCCCGATCACGTCCGCCC
>JADFNT010000284.1 GCA_022563215.1 Pseudomonadota bacterium | reverse complement strand
TGTCCGAGGACGCGAAACTGGCGCTCGGCATCATGGATGACTAAATATAACGCCAACCAGAAAAAGAGAATGTGATGAACACAGAAACCCCGCCGATGATTACCCTCACCGATGCCGCCGCCAAGCGGGTGAAGATGCTGATGGAAAGCAGCGACGAGGAGGTGCTGGGCCTTCGCGTCGGCATTAGCACCAAGGGCTGTTCCGGAATGTCGTACGTTTTCGAGTATGCCAAGGAAAAGCAGCCCTACGAGGAAGAGATCGATACCAAGGGCGTCAAGGTGTTCATCGACCCGATGGCGACCATGTACCTGGTCGGCGCCGAAATGGATTACGTCGAGGACAAGCTGAAAAGCGGCTTCGTCTTCAGCAATCCGAACGAGAAAAGCCGGTGCGGCTGCGGCGAGAGCTTTTCCGTCTGAACGACTAAAATCCGTTGCCGATGACGAAAATAACCTTCATCGATCCGGACGGAAGCCGCCGCCAATTCGAGGCAACGGTCGGCGATACCCTGCTTGAAGTGGGCCAAGAGAACGGCATCGACCTGGAAGGCGCCTGCGAAGCGTGCATGGCGTGTTCCACCTGTCACGTGATCGTCGACGAGGAATGGTACGGGCGCCTGCAGCCTCCCTCGGAAGAGGAAAAGGACCTGCTGGATTTGGTTTTCAACCTGGAACGGACTTCGCGGCTGGCCTGCCAGATCCATATAACCGGCAAGTTGGACGGCCTGGTGGTCAGCCTGCCCCGGGAGCACCTGAACCTGCAAGACTAGGGGCCAAACTCATTTAGGTTGCGAGCTTTGGTTTGGCGAAAAAGGCGGGGGATTAGGAGTGAGGACGAAGGACATGCCGCGCATATTCGAGGACGCAAGACGCGATCCCGCGCCATTTTCGCCAAATCCCTGGGGGACGGGGCTCTTTTTCCCCCGGATTGCGTTGCAAAAAGCTTGTGATGGGTGACATCACTGCGCTTTCCGCGCCTAATCCGGAGAAAAAATGGCTCCCGCCAAAACCGTAACCTAAATCAGTTTGGCCCCTAGAGCTTCTTGCCCGGCGCGCCCGAAAGGCGCATCCTTTGTGGGCCCGTCCCGGCGCAGGGTCGGGTATTTCTATAAGGAACGATAAATGTCAGACGCACTTCCCGGCGCGTTGCCTGCGGTTCCCCTTCCCGACATCCTGGCCTTCCTCTGGTTCATGGCCTGCTGGGTGGGGTACTCGTACTATGCCGACGGCCGGGACGAAAGCCGCCGCCCGGTGGCCAAGGTGATGCACCAGTACCGGGTGCGCTGGATGGAACGCATGCTGGAGCGCGACAACCGCATGGCCGATATCAACATCGTCACCGCCCATATGCGCGGCGGCATGATGTTCGCGTCGATCACCATCCTCATCCTGGCCGGGGTGATGACCATCCTCGGCAATCTGGGCAAGGCCCGTGAAGTCACGTCCCACCTATCTTTCGCGGTCGAGGCTTCGCAGGAAATGTGGGAGATCAAGGTCATCGTGCTTTTGCTGATCTTCGTCTATGCGTTTTTCAAGTACGCCTGGTGCCTGCGGCAGTTCAACTACGCCCTGATTTTCATCGGCGCGGCGCCGCTGCCCGAGGAAGTCAACGTCCGCGAGCGCAAGGATTATCCGGAACGGGGTGCGCGCCTGGTCGATCGCGGCATCAACACCTTCAACCGGGGGCTCCGGGCCTATTATTTCGGCCTCGCCACCCTGGCCTGGTTTTTCGGCCCGGTCTTTTACGCCGTCGCCGCGGTGTGGGTGGTGGCGGTGCTTTACCGGCGGGATTTCCGCTCGGTGACCCTGCAAACCCTAAGCGAACTGGACGGGAATGAAGGCCCCTGACCCGTGGCATGGCGCGGGCACCGGAAATCCCTATATTCCAATCATGAATTCCTTAGGCTTCGATAAATCCCCGGGCGACACACGCGTCGTCGTCGCCATGTCCGGCGGCGTCGACAGCTCGACGGCTGCGGCGCTGATGACCGAGCAGGGCTATGAGGTCATCGGCGTGACCCTGCAGCTCTATGACCACGGGGAGGCGACAGCGAAAAAGGGAAGCTGCTGCGCCGGCCAGGACATCCATGACGCCAGGCGCGTCGCCGATACCCTGGAAATCCCCCATTACGTGCTCGATTACGAAAGCCGGTTCCGGGAACAGGTGATGGAGGAATTCGCCGATGCGTATCTCGCCGGCGAGACGCCCATTCCCTGCGTTCGCTGCAACCAGACGGTCAAGTTCCGCGACCTTTTGGGCATGGCCCGGGATTTGGGCGCCGATGCCCTCATCAGCGGCCATTACGTGCGGCGCCTCATGGGCGCCCAGGGACCCGAACTCCACCGCGCCCTGGATAGCGCCAAGGACCAAAGCTATTTCCTGTTCGCCACCACCCCCGAACAGCTCGATTACCTGCGCTTTCCCTTGGGCGGCATGGAAAAGGCCGAAACCCGCCGCCATGCCGAACGCTTCCGGCTGCCGGTCGCCAAGAAGCCCGAAAGCCAGGATATATGCTTCGTTCCCAATGGCTCTTATGCCCGCGTGGTCGAAAAACTGCGCCCCGGCGCCGCCGACCCTGGCGATATCGTCGACGGCGATGGCCGGGTCCTCGGCCGCCATGAAGGCATCATCCATTTTACCGTCGGCCAGCGCCGGGGCCTCGGCATTGCCGCCGCCGAACCCCTTTATGTGGTCCGCGTCGAGCCGGCGGCCCGGCGCGTCGTCGTCGGCCCCAGGGAAGCGCTGCTGACGGAACGGTTCCGCGTCGGCGGCATCAACTGGCTTGGTGCCGGCGAGGCGCCCGAGGAAGGCCTCGAGGTCACGGTCAAGGTCCGCTCGGCGGCGACACCGGCAAGGGCGACGGTGAAGGCCCTAGGCGGGGCCATGGGCGGCGGCGCGGCGGAGGTGGTTTTGCATGAGCCCGAGGCCGGCATCGCCCCGGGTCAGGCCTGTGTCTTCTATGATGGGGACCGGGTCCTTGGAGGCGGCTGGATCCGGCGCGACGAAAGCCCCTGAATATAAAACCGGAATTTCGCGATGACGGAAGACCCCTATGTGGCCCTGCGCGAACAGATGGTCCAGG
>JADFNT010000283.1 GCA_022563215.1 Pseudomonadota bacterium | reverse complement strand
TTAATTACTTTCAAGGCCGGCACGCCGGCCCGCTCGACAACCGTCAATTGGCCCCGGCCGGCCTTTCCCTCAATGACCCAATCGAGCGGCAAGGCGTTGGGTTCGAACGCAGGCACCGGGCCGAGAACGTTCATAGTGCCGCTGGGGGCGAGGCTCATGGTGCCGCTGGGGGCGAAGTTGCTGGCGGGCTTGGAACAAGCGGCGGCGAAAGCAAGCAAAGATACCGACCCCAGGGCTAAAAGCAACCTTCCGGGCCTTGCCAACCGCACCGTCATGGGGTGTCCCTTATTTATTCTTTTTTTGCCGGGCGGCGAGAAGAATGTCCTGGGATTGCAGCCATTCCCGGGACCCGTGGGGAAAAAGCCGTTCGGCAAGACCGGCATGGTAAAGAGCGACGGATTTCTTACCCGTCAACAAGGCTTCCTCGGCCAAGGCCAGGGAACTATATCCCTTGTCCCCCCGGCGTCCATAGGCGATCGCGAGCTGTCGCCAGGTGAAGGGGGATTCCGAATCATCGGCAATGGCTATGCGCAGGTTGTCGATCGCCGGGCCCAACAGCGCCGGATCGTTCAAGGCCAACTGAACACGGGCCAAGTCACGGCGTATCAGCGGGCTGTCGGGCAACAGGGCAACGGCGTTCTGATAAGACACCAGCGCCGCCTCCGGTTTGCCGTTTTCAAACAGCATTTGCCCTTTCAGCTCCCGGAAGTAGGGGTCTTTGGGATACTCCGCGATCAGCCCGTCGATCAGCGGCACCGCTTTTTCCAGGTTTGGTTCTCGGTAATAGCCGACGGCCCTGGCGTATCGGGATTCCAGGCTGTTGTCGCTCTCCTTGTAAACCCTTAGCGTATAGCCAATGGGGTTCAGGAATCCATATAGCTTGGCCCGCATCCGCCGAAAACTGATGTCGAACTCAGATGACACGGCGGTATCGGAATAAGGGGAGTTGGCGACATGATGGGCGATGGCGGCGACGCGATCACGGGTCAAGGGGTGGGTCCGGACGTAGGGGTCCTGGCGTTCGGGAGCTAGAAAATCCTGATCCCCCAGAAGTTCCATGAATTCAAGAAACCCCCTGGCCGATATCTTGACTTTGTCCAGATACTTCAAGGCCGCCTGGTCGGCCGCCGATTCCTGGGTCCGCGTGTAACTCAGGAAATTGCGCATTATTACCCCTTGTCCGCCGGCGATGATGACGGCGCCGACGTCTCCGCGCCCGGCACCGATGGCGGCGCCGCCCAAAATTATCGACAGGATCGTCGTTGCGGTGCTTCCTTTGAGGGCATCGTTGATCCGCGCCAGGTGGCCACCGGAAATATGACCGGTTTCGTGGGCGATAACGCCAATGATTTGCTCGGCGCTCTTGGCCTGCGTCAGCATGCCGGTATTGATAAACAACCGCTGTCCGCCGGCGACGAAGGCATTAAGGGTTTTGTCCCTGACCAGGTGAATCTTGACCGCGGAAGGATCAAGGTTGGCGGCAAGGAATACTGGCGTTGAAAAATTGCGGATGGTATTTTCAATCTCCGCATCGCGGATCAGGGAGATTTTATGGCCGCGGGCGTCGGCCGCTCCCGTCAACAAGACGGCGGAAATCAATAAAACGGTGACTATATCGAAAATGCGTTTTAGCAAGGCCTTCAACCTCAAGGATTTACGCCCCCCGTCCACGATAACCCGTGTATGGGGGAAACGTAATCCCGAGAAGGGATGTCGTCAAATGGCGCCGCTCTTTTTGGCCCTACTATTGACCGCCTGTTCCTCCAATCCGCTTGAATCCCTCAACCCGTTCAAGTCCAAGGAAGATGAAGGAAAACGCGGAACCATAGGGTTCGTCATAGGGTTTCTCGGCGGGGTGGCGACGGACGAACCCCGGGCGACGTTGGTCGGCCGTGATATCCTGTCCTCGGGCGGAACAGCGGCGGATGCGGCCGTTGCCGTATCGATGGCCCTTTCCGTGACCTTGCCGTCTTCGGCCAGCCTGGGCGGCGGCGGCGTTTGCGTGGTTCATGACTCCAAGTCAAACACCACGGAATCCCTGGATTTCCGGTCCGCTGTGCCGAAAAATATACCGGCCACGGCCACCCTCCCCACCGCCGTTCCCGGTCTTATCCGCGGGATGGCGGTTCTGTATTCCAAATACGGCCGCCTGGCCTGGGCCAATCTGGTGTCGCCGGCCGAAACCCTGGCCCGGTTCGGAAACCAGGTTTCGCGCGCCTTTGCCCAGGATTTAAAGCAAATCCCCCCGGCCCTTCTGGCGGATCCCGAAATAAGAAAGATTTTCAGCCCCGGAAAGGGAGGCCGCTTAATCCAAGAGGGGGATTTTCTCACGCAACTGGACTTATCGTCGGTCCTGGGCCGGCTCAGGGCCCGGGGCGCAGGCGATTTCTATACCGGGCTCCTAGGACGCCAATTGGTCGCCGCCGTCGCCCAGGCGGGGGGCTCGCTCACTCTCGACGACCTGCGGCTCGCGGCGCGCGCCATCCCCCTGCCCGGCCTGCACCTGCGCCAGCTTCAGGTGACAGGCGCTCTCGCCGGCCCGCCGGAGGCGCTGGCCGGCGACCTGGAGGTGAGCCTGGAGGCGCGGGATATCGCCCTCGAAGACCTGCGCGCGGCACGAGCGACCGCCGCCCTCCCCGTCTCGGTCCGGATCGAGCCGAATTCGGTTTCGCTCGATCTGCGCGATGAGGGCCGCCTGTCCCTCGAAACGGCGGGCTACGGCGACAGGTTGCGCCTTGAGGCGCCCTTGCAGGCCACTCTGCGCCAGGCTTCGGCGACGCTCGCGCGCAGCCCGGCGGGCGCCGTATCGCTCGACTACGAGGCCACGCTGGCTCATCACGCAGGTGATCTCCTCGTCGCGCCCTGGATAGCTCATCCGGCCGTGCATGTTGGTGTCGACCTCAGGTTCGGTCAGTTCGACGACAAAGAGAAACAACTTGTCTCGGTTCTTGTCGCTGAGGTTCCGTCGACAGGCCCAGTCCAGCGCGACGTCGCGTGACGTGGTGGCGAAGCACATCTGCCGGAGATCGGTGTACTCGGGGTCGGGGTCCTCCCTGACGGTGTTGGTGCGCAGGTAGTCGCCG
>JADFNT010000282.1 GCA_022563215.1 Pseudomonadota bacterium | reverse complement strand
CGGCGGGGGTTTGAGATCATCTCAGCCTTCGCCGACCATATATGCGTGGTCGGATTTTCCACCGGCGGCGCGCTGGCGCTCCGGCTTGCCGCCGAGCAACCGGAAAACCTTGCCGGCGTCGTGGCGGTTTCCGTTCCCGTCAAGTTCCGCAACCGCAACCTGATTTTCGTTTCCATCATCCACGGCCTCAACAAGCTGACGAAGTGGGTGTCGTCGCTGGAGGGGCTGATGCCGTTCAGTCCCAACGAATCCGAACACCCTGACATCAATTACCGGCACATTCCCATGCGCGGACTGTTCGAGTTGCGCCGCCTGATCGACAACATGAAACGGCGCCTGTCAAACGTCACCTGCCCGGTCGCCGTGATTCAGGGCACGGAAGATCAAATCATCGATCCCAAAAGCGCCGATATCATTCTCAAGAAGATCGCTTCGACGGATACCTCGCTTCACATGATCCCGTCCAAGCGGCACGGCATCCTGAGCGAGGACATCGGCGGCACGCAGGAGTTGGTGACCTCGTTCCTGATGTCGCTGTCACCGGAGGAGAAAGACCCTGCCGGGGCGGAGGAAACGGCCTCCGAAGGCCGAATGCAATCCAGCGCCGGCGGGGCGGCCTGAGATGGAGCGGACCGGAGAAAGCCTATGCGGATAAGCGGCAAACTGCGGCGCGCCTTTCGAACGTTGGCCGGCTCCCTCGGGCGGCGGGTTGCGCGCCCGCCATCCGAAACCGGCGGGCCCTTTCCGTGGGAGAAGTCCTATCCGGCGGATATCGACTGGCGGGCGGAAATCACGCCCCGCCCCTTGCCCGATTTGCTCGACGAAGCGGCGGCGGCCTATGGCGATCAAACCTGCATCAGCTTCCGCGGCCGGCGGTTCCTCTACCGCGACGTCGCCGATCAGGTAAACCGCGCGGCCAAGGGGTTCCAGGCGCTCGGCGTCCACAAAGGGATCAAGGTCGGTTTGATGCTGCCGAACTGCCCTTATGCGGTGATCTGTTATTACGCCGTGCTCAAGGCCGGCGGCATCGTCGTCAACATCAATCCGCTTTACGCCGAAAGAGAAATCGAGAAGCAGGTTGCGGATTCGGGGCTTTGCATCCTGGTGACCCTGAACATGAAGGCCCTTTACCCCAAGGTGGCGCCGCTGCTGGAAACAGGCGCGCGGCTGGAAACGATTGTCGTTTGCTCCATGGGCGGGATTCTCCGGTTTCATGAAAAGGTCCTGTTCAGGCTTCTCAAGCGCCGGGAGATCGCCGACATTCCCGAAGACGACCGCCACACCTCCTTTGACCGCTTGATCGACAACGACGGCGCCCCCGAACCGGTTTCCATCGACCCCGAAAACGACGTCGCGGTCTTCCAGTTTACCGGCGGCACCACCGGTTTTCCCAAGGCCGCGCGCCTGACACATGCCAATCTTTACGCCAATGCGGCCCAGATCGACCTGTGGGCCAACAAGGTCAAGGCGGGCGAGGAGAAAATCCTCGGCGTGCTTCCGCTTTTCCATGCCTTCGGCATGACGGCGGTGATGAACTTAGGGGTAAGGATCGGGGCCGAGCTTATCCTGCTGCCGCATTTCAAAACCGCCGAGGTGCTCGACGCCATCGAACGCCAACGGCCGACCATCTTCATCGGCGTGCCGACGATGTTTTCGGCCCTCAACGCCGTCCGCGACATCGACAAATACGATATTTCAAGCCTCGAATTCTGCATTTCCGGCGGCGCGCCGTTGCCGGCGGAAATTCAGCGCCGTTTCGAGGACATGACCGGTTGCACCCTGGTCGAGGGATATGGTTTGAGCGAAACCAGTCCGGTGATCGCCGTCAATCCCTTTTCCGGCGACGGAAAACCGGGGTCCGTCGGGCTGCCGCTTCCGGGGACGGTGGTCACCATCGTTTCCATGGACGACCCGGATAAGGTCCTGGCCGTCGGCGAAAGGGGCGAGGTCTGCGTCACCGGCCCCCAGGTCATGGTGGGTTATGCCAACCGGGCGAGGGACAATATGGAAATCTTCCAAGGCGGCCACCTGCATACCGGGGACATCGGATATCTGGACGAAGACGGTTATCTTTTTATTATCGACAGGATCAAGGACCTGATCCTGAGCGGCGGTTTCAACGTCTACCCGCGCATGGTCGAGGAAGCGATCCACCTTCACCCGGCGGTGGAGGAAGCCGCCGTTTGCGGGGTGCCGGACTCCCACCGCGGCGAGATCATCAAGGCGTTCGTCAAGCTCAAACAGGGAGAAGAAGTTTCGGCGGCGGAACTGCGCGCCTTTCTTAAGGATAAGTTGGCGCCGTTCCAAATGCCCCGGCAGATCGAATTTCGCGGGACCCTGCCGAAGACGTTGATCGGCAAGATTTCGAAGAAAGACCTTATCGCCCGGGAAGCGGCGGGCGCGCCGGTTGCCGGGACCGTTCCGCCGCCGGAGAATGAAGGCCTTTAACGGAGGATTTGAGAATGAAAAACGTCGTCATCGCCGGATACGTCCGATCCCCTTTTACCCTCGCCGGAAAGGGGGCGCTGCAAAAGGTGCGCCCGGATGAACTGGCGGCCGAGGTCATCAAGGGGTTGATCGGCAAGACGGGCGTCAAGGCCGAGGACATCGAGGACCTGATCCTGGGCTGCGCCTTCCCCGAGGCCGAGCAAGGGCTGAACTTGGCGCGGCTGGTGGCGTTTCTGGCCGAATTGCCGGTGAGCGTCGCCGGGGTCACCGTCAACCGGTTCTGCGGGTCGTCCATGTACGCCATCCACATGGCCGCCGGCGCCATCCAGATGAACGCCGGCGAGGTGTTTATCTGCGCCGGCGTCGAATCCATGTCCCGGGTGCCGATCATGGGCTACAACCCGATGCCCCATCCCGGCCTTTATGAACGGTATCCCGAGGCCTACATCGCCATGGGCGAAACGGCGGAAAACGTCGCGACAAAATACCAAATCACCCGTGTGGAGCAGGATGCCTTCGCCGTCGAGTCCCAGAAGCGCGCGGCCGCGGCCCAGGCGGCCGGAAACCTGGACGACGAGATCGTTCCCATCCCGTCGAAGGAGGGCCTTGTTGACAAGGACGGCTGCATCCGGCCCG
>JADFNT010000281.1 GCA_022563215.1 Pseudomonadota bacterium | reverse complement strand
ACCCGGATAGACTGGTTTCATCGCCGAATATCATCCTTGCGCTCAGGAGATTGGCCGACGGCACGACGGACGTGTACGTCGATACCGAAAGCCCCGTCGATGCAGCCCTCAAGAACAACCCGGACCTTGGAAAATTGGGCATCCGCAAGGTCGGCGTCGTTGAATCCATCACCACCCATGCTTTTCTCCATCAAAAAAACCGCGATTTGGTGCCGAAGCTAGCTGCGGTACTGCGGAAAATGAGGAAAGAGGGAATGATCGAACGACTCCGCCTCAGATAAGACTGGTTAAAGGACCAGCAGGTTGAAAAGGTTGACGGGTCCTTGGACGCAAGTTTCTGTTTCCTGGCATTGGGTCGCCTCCGTTGCCGCGCAAATGAGCGGCTTGTACATGCCTGCGTCGTCAACTGCCGCAGTGGCGTTCGCCGTCAGACAAAGAGGGAGGAGCGCGCAAGTAGCTGCTATCCAAAGGGTCCTAATTTTTTTCATGATTGTCCTTTCGTGAAGCACCATGCACTAGATCCAGTTACAATGGATTGTTCTCGTCGCATCCTGCTTCCTTCTATCTTGGTGTCTCACAATCGTCGAGGCAACGCGACGATTCTGCCTCAGCCGCTTGCCAGGGGAGGTGGGGAACAACATCTTCCAGTCGCACCATTTGACGCCGAAGATCCGATCGAGGGCGCCTTTACTTTGGAAGTCTCGTCGCCCGGGATCGACCGGCCCCTGGTTCGGGTTCGTGATTTTCAGCGATTTCAGGGGTTCCACGCGAAGATCGAGACCACCCGCCCGTTTGACGGCCGGCGCCGTTTCAAGGGGGTTTTGCTGGGCGTCGACGGCGATACGGTGCGCATGATGGTCGACGGCGAGGAAGTGGACTTTCACCACCCGGACATTCACAAGGCGAAGCTGATCCTAACCGACGATTTGATCGCGGCAGCGGAGGAGAGCAAGAGGTTATGAGCGAATCCATGCAAACGGGGCAAACGGGCGCCGCTCAGTCGCGCCCCGAACTGATCGAAGTGGCGGAAACCGTAGCCCGTGACAAGGGAATCGAGCGCGAAGAGGTTTTGGAAGCCATGGAGCAGGCGATTCAGAAAGCCGGGCGGTCGAAATACGGCCATGAACACGATATCCGCGCCACCATCGACCGCCAGACGGGCGAAATCTCGCTGGTCCGCTATGTCGAGGTTGTTGAATCGGCGGACGACATCGAGAACGAGACCACCCAGATCGACCTCGAGGCGGCGAAAAAGAGAGACTCCAATGCCGAGCCCGGCGATTTTCTGGTCGACGCCCTGCCGCCCATCGATTTCGGGCGCATCGCGGCGCAGACGGCGAAGCAGGTGATCGTTCAGCGGGTCCGCGACGCCGAACGCAGCCGCCAGTACGAGGAATACAAGGACCGTACCGGCGAAATTGTTAACGGCCTGGTCAAGCGCATCGAATACGGCAACGTTATCGTCGACTTGGGCCGCGCCGAAGCCCTTCTCAGGCGAGACGAAACGATCCCCCGTGAACACTTCAACACCGGCGATCGGGTGCGCTCCTATATCGTCGACGTCAGAGAAGAAACCCGCGGCCCGCAGATCTTCCTGTCGCGCACCCACCCGCAATTCATGGCCAAGCTGTTTGCCCAGGAAGTGCCGGAAATCTACGACGGCATCATCGAGATCAAGGCGGTCGCCCGGGATTCGGGATCGCGGGCCAAGATCGCGGTGATTTCCAACGATTCCAGCATCGACCCGGTCGGCCCGTGCATCGGCATGCGGGGCTCGCGCGTTCAGGCCGTCGTCGGCGAGCTCCAGGGCGAAAAGATCGACATCATCCAATGGTCCCCCGATCCGGCCGCCTTCATCGTCAACGCCCTGGCTCCGGCCGAGGTGGCCAAGGTCGTCCTCGACGAAGAGACCAACCGCATCGAGGTCGTGGTCCCCGACGAACAACTCAGCCTGGCCATCGGCCGGCGGGGTCAAAACGTTCGCCTGGCCTCGCAGCTTTCCGGCTGGGACATCGACATTCTGACCGAGGCCGAGGAATCGGAACGCCGGACGGAGGAATTCAAGGTCCGCTCGCAGATGTTCGTGGACACCCTGGACGTTGACGACGTCATCGCCCATCTGCTGGTCACCGAAGGCTTTTCAACGGTCGAGGAAGTGGCCTTCGTTCCGGTCGAGGATATTGTCGATATCGAGGGGTTTGATGAAGAAGTTTCCGAGGAACTGCGCGAACGGGCGCGCGCCTACCTGGCTCAGCAGGAAGAGGAACTGACACAGCGCCGCAAGGACCTGAACGTCAGCGACGATCTGGCCGAGGTCGAGGGCGTCACCCCGTCCCTGTTGGTGGCGCTCGGAGAAAACGGCATCAAGACCCGTGACGACCTGGCGGATTTGGCGACCGACGAGCTGCTGGAGTTCGCCCCCGCCGGATCGTTGACCGAAAACACGGCCAACGAAATCATCATGGCCGCGCGCGCCCATTGGTTCGAGGAAGAGGACGCGAAAAAAGCCGAAGCGGCTGAAGAAGCGGAAGAAACGGCCGAGGACGCCAAGGACGCCAAGGACGCCGACGCCTCTGGGTCGGATACCGAGGAAAAAACCGAAGAATCGTCCGACGGCGGTGAAAAGCCGGAAAGCGGCTGAGGAGGCCGGACCCGCATGAGCAAAAGGCGGAACAGCATTAACCGCGGCAAAAACCGGTCCGGCAGGGCATCGCCGCTCCGCAAATGCATTGCCACCGGCGCCTTGAGGCCCAAGGACGAAATGCTGCGCTTTGTCGTCGGCCCGGACGGGAGCCTCGTTCCCGACCTGGACGGATGCCTGCCGGGGCGGGGATTATGGTTGAGTGCAGAGCGCGATATGGTAAATACAGCCTGCGCCAAGGGTCTTTTTTCGCGGGCCGCCCGGCATCGGGTCAAGGTTTCCGCCGATTTGGCCGATCAGCTGGAAGGCCTGATGGTGCGTCGTTGCCTGGATTTGCTGGGCCTTGCCCGGCGCGCCGGCGAAGCGGTGGCCGGATTCGAAAAGGCCCGGGCCTGGCTCAGGGAAGGCAAGGGCGGGGTTATTCTTCAGGCTCGGGACGGCGCCACCGACGGCCGGAAAAAAA
>JADFNT010000280.1 GCA_022563215.1 Pseudomonadota bacterium | reverse complement strand
GTCCAATAACTGCGAAACCCGCAGACAGGCCTGAAGGCCAATGGTGATCTCGGTCTGCATGTCGGCGAGCTTCTTCTGGATCAACTGATTGGCGGCCAGGGGCCGCCCGAACTGCTTGCGGTCGAGGGTATAGCGCCTGGCCGCGTGCCAGCAGAACTCGGCCGCGCCCAGCGCCCCCCAGGCGATGCTGAAACGGGCCTTGTTCAGGCACCCGAACGGGCCTTTCAGTCCCTCGGCGCCGGGAAGCAGGTTTTCCTCGGGCACGAAGACCTGGTCCATGACGATTTCACCGGTGATCGAGGCGCGGAGCGAGAATTTGCCTTCGATCTTCGGCGTCGACAGGCCTTCGGAGCCCTTTTCCAGGATGAAGGCGCGGATGACGCCATCGAGCTTGCCCCAGACGATAAATATGTCGGCGATGGGGGAATTGGAAATCCACGTCTTGTTGCCGGTCAGCACGTAGCCGCCGTCGACTTTTTCGGCCCGCGTCATCATGCCGCCCGGATCGGAGCCGTGGTCGGGCTCGGTCAATCCGAAACAACCGATCAGTTCGCCCTTCGCCAGCTTGCGCAGGTATTTTTGCCGCTGGTCCTCGGTGCCGTAAACGTGGATCGGATGCATGGTCAACGACGACTGGACGCTCATCACCGAACGATAGGATGAATCGACGCGCTCGATCTCACGCGCCGTCAGTCCGTAACAGATGTGATTGACGCCGGCGCCACCGTATTCTTGCGGCAGGGTCGAGCCCAACAATCCCAGTGCCCCCATTTCAGGGATGATTTCAGGATCGAAGTGTTCGTTGCGGTTGGCTTCCAGGATGCGGGGCATCAGCTTGTCCTGGGCGTAGTTGCGCGCCGTGTCGCGGACCAGCCGTTCTTCCTCGCTCAGTTGATCGTCGAGCCGGAACGGGTCGTCCCATTGATAGGTATTGTCGGTGGCCACGTTTCCTCCTTCAGTCCCGGTCGATGACGGTGACGCCGATCATGCAATCGCGGGTGACAAGGCCGGCCAGGGCGTCCTCGTCCATGTCTCCGGTGCCCTTGGGACGCATGGGCAGGATCATGTAACGCAGCTCGGCGGTTGAATCGTGGACCCGGACCTCGACGGCGTCGGGGATTTCGGTGCCGAATTCGGCCAGCACGGCGCGGGGTTCGCGGACCAAGCGCGAGCGGTAGGCGCGCGACTTGTACCAGTCCGGCGGCAGGCCGAGCAGGTACCTGGGGTAACAAGAACAAAGCGTACAGACGATGACGTTGTGAACGTCCTTGGTGTTCTCGACCGCCAGGATGGGGATGGTGCCGGCGTCGATGGACATTTCTTCGGCCGCGGCGTTGACGTCTTCAAGCATGCGGGCCTTGAAATCCGGGTCCAGCCAAGCCCGGGCGACCATGCGCGCGCCTTCGGCCGGGCTTTTGGAATCGATATCTTCCAGCGTGCGGCGCATGTCATCGGCGGAGAAGACCTCCTTGTCGATGAGAAGCTCGGCGACGGCCTCGGTCATTGCCATATAGTCGGTAAGCGGCCCGTCCTCGATGTCCGGCTGCTTGGGGTGCGGATACGGCCAGTCATCGTGAGAGTGGGTTTCGCTCATCCGCCGTCATCCTTCAATGGCCCCAGCCAGTGTTCCTGGATATCCACCTCGGTGGTATCGCCTTCGGGACCTTGATAGTCCGGCCACAGTTCATTCTGTCGAAACAGGACCCCGTAAACGGCAATGGGCGGCAGGCCGTCGCGGCCGTAGGCGCGCTCTTCCGGGTTGGGGTGTTCGGCGATCAGCCTGGAAACCACACCCTCCTTGCCGCGGACGTAATAAGGCGTGCGCACGTGGCCGGGCGGATAGGCCTTGCGCACCCGCACCCGGTCGCCAGCGGCAAAACGGGCGCTCATTCCCGGGCCTCTTGCCAGCGGGCCTTGACGTCTTCCATTTTGCCGCCCAATTCATCGACGCTGATGACGCCCTTTTCGATGAGAAGCTTGGTGATCGCGGAAATCCAGCGTTCGTAATAGCTGAGTTCGTCATAGGCGCCAGGGCCCAGGTCCTCTATGGCCCGGCGGTGCTCGTCGAGGGTTATCAGGCGGCGTTCCTTGCCTGCGAGCAGACGCAGGATGGCATCAACCCGCTTTTCCCAGGGAGTGTAATCGTGCTCGGCAGGGTCCACCGGGCCGGCGTCGAGCCCGCCCATGTCGTGATGTCGGCGCAAGGATAGAATCCTCCCCAATTGGGACTTATCAAAAATGCTGACACGGATCGGACGCCCGGGCAAGGGTATCGGGGTAAACCTTATTTGGGCATAAGGGGAGGAAGTTTTTTCCTTATCTTTTTCTTCCCTTTTTTCTCTTTTTCGCCTTTGAGACCGATGAAGGCGCTGTCGGGCCGGGTGTCGGTGGCGGTGACGGCCAGCAGCGTTTGCGCGTCCTGGCCGCCTAAGGGAACGGCGGTCCTGATGAGCGCCTCGATGAGCACGCCTTTCATCTTCCAACGCAAGGTACACTGGATGGCGATGATTTCATCCTCGGCCCCGCAGCCGGACTTGACCGGCTTGCCGTATTTCCCGCTGAGTTCGGTCAGGAGTTCCAGGTAGGAAACCTTCGGATAGGTATGTTCGGATTTGACCCGAAAGACCCGCCCGCCACGTTCCGGGCTCCGGAACGACACCTGGTATTGGCCGTCGTGATGCAGGAAGTAACCGGTTTGGCGCCTATAGGGGGCCGGCTCGAGGCGCATGGAAGGATAAACCCGGCGCGCGTCGGCGGGGGAAATGCCAAGATGAATGCCGCCCAATTGAAATCCCTTGAGCGCCGCCGCGGCCGCTTCCTCCTGGCTGGTCCTTTCCTTGGTGGACTTGGCGCCGATCCAGTCGCGGGCGGCGAATTGTTCGGGATAGAGGACGATGAGAATCAGGTACCCCACCATGCCGGCGATGACCATCAGCAACAAGAAGTATCCCCACCGCATGCCCAGGGTCATGCGGTGGGGATCGGCGTAGGCTTGGTCTAGTTCGAAGTCGTCATCGTCATCGTGTTCGAGGGCGTCGCCGGAATCCCGGGGGGAATCCCGGGCGGGTTCGGAGACTTTTTCGATCGGGGGGTCGTCTGCCATCGGCGCGGCACTCTCCG
>JADFNT010000026.1 GCA_022563215.1 Pseudomonadota bacterium | reverse complement strand
CAACGTGGTCTACGCCAAGAAAGGGATGCTTGAAAAGCTAAAGGCGGCGGGCGCGAACCCCCCCGCTGACGCTGTTTTGACCGTCGACATAGGGCGCCTCAACGAATTGAAAAAAGCCGGCCTATTGCAGCCGATTCGCTCGGCCGTGTTGGAAAACAACATTCCGCCGCATCTCCGCCATCCCGACGGCCTTTGGTTCGGACTCACCACCCGTGCCCGCATCGCGCTCGTCAGCAAGAACCGGGTCAAGCCGGACGCGCTCAAGACCTACGCCGATCTCGCCGATCCGAAATTCCGGGGCCGCATCTGTATGCGCTCCGGAAAGCATCCCTACAACGTCGCCTTGATCGCTTCGATCATCGCCCATGAAGGCGAGGAAGGAGCCGAGAAATGGCTCCGCGGCGTCAAAGCCAACCTCGCCCGCAAACCGCAGGGCAACGACCGCGCCCAGGCGAAAGCGATCTACGAGGGTGTTTGCGACATCGGAATCGCCAACACCTATTACTTAGGCAAGATGGCGACCAACGAAAAGAAACCCGAGCAGAAGAAGTGGGCGGAGGCCGTGAGAGTCGTCTTTCTTAATCAGGGCGGCCGCGGCAACCATATCAACATCTCGGGTGCGGCGGTGACCAGGAACGCCAAGAATCAGGCCCACGCGGTTAAGCTCATCGAATTCCTGAGCGGCGATTTCGCACAGAAGATATACGCATCGCAAAATTTCGAATACCCGGCCAAGGCCGGGGTCGCCATCGACCCGCTGGTCAGATCCTGGGGCGACTTCAAGGCCGACACCGTCAGCCTGGAGAAGATAGCCATGCTCCGGGCAACGGCTTCGCGCCTGGTCGACAAAGTCAGGTTTAATGAAGGCCCTGGCAGCTGAACCGCCCCGATCACCGAAAGGCCAAGCCGCGGTCAGGTGCTGCTTGGCCTTTCATGACTCTGGTTTGAGACCGAGGGGACCAGCCCGCCCAGCCGGCAAGGTGAAACCCGTTAACCAAACAGGGGGTATCGGTGGCCACCACCACGATGGATAAGGCGAATTCGCTAATCCGGGCCTTTCGGCGTTTAAGGTTCGACGGCTGGGCCATCGGCGCGGTTGCGGTCGCCGCCCTGGTGGCAACGCCCCTGATCGCCGTTATCGTCATTGCCGTCGCCCCCAGCGGTGACATTTGGTCGCATCTTTCATCGACGGTTCTCCCCCTTTACATCGAAAAGACCCTATTTCTGCTTCTCGGCGTCGGCACCGGCACCTTCGTCATCGGCACCGGCACCGCGTGGCTGGTGACCATGTGCCGGTTCCCGGGGCGTTGGTTCTTCAACTGGGCTCTCCTGCTGCCGCTGGCGGTGCCGGCTTATGTGCTGGCGTTCGTCATCACCGACCAGTTGGAATACGCAGGCACCCTCCAGGTTTGGCTGCGCGAGATCTTCGGCTGGAAGAGCCGCCAGGACTATTGGTTCCCCGAAATCCGGTCCCTCGGCGGCGCGATCGCGGTCATGACGCTGGTGTTGTACCCCTACGTCTATCTGTTGAGCCGAGCCGCGTTCCTGGAGCAATCGGTCTGCGTGTTGGAGGTCAGCCGCACATTGGGCAAAGGCCCTTGGCGAGGGTTCTTCTCCGTCGCCCTGCCCTTGGCTAGGCCGGCCATTGTGGTCGGGGTGACCCTGGCGCTGATGGAGGCGTTGAACGATTTCGGCACCGTCGAGTTCTTCGCCGTACCCACGTTCACGGCCGGGATCTACGACGTATGGCTGAATATGAACAGCGTCGCCGGGGCCGCCCAGATGGCGAGCGTTATGATGGTCCTGGTATTGGCCCTCATCGGCGCCGAGCGCCTTGCCCGGCGCGGCCAGCGCTACCATCACACGTCGAGCAAGTATTCGACGTTGCCGAGCCACCGGCTTGAAAGCTGGGCGGCGGCGTTCGCCTTCGCCGCCTGTCTCCTGCCGGTGCTTCTCGGCTTCGCGCTTCCGGCCAGCGTGCTCACGGTTTACGCGCTCGAGTTTTACTCAGACACGCTAAGCGCCAACTTTTTCACCTACGCCGCCAACAGTCTCAGCCTCTCTGCCATGGCCGCCGGGCTGGCGGTGTTGATCGGGTTGTTCCTGGCCTACGGATCCCGGCTCAGCGGCGGCCCCGTGGTCAAGGCGGCGACCCGGTTTGCCAGCATCGGCTATGCGGTTCCCGGCGCCATTCTCGCCATCGGGGTGATGATCCCGTTGGCCTGGCTCGACAACGCCCTGGACGGCCTCAGCCAACAGGTTCTGGGCATACCGACGGGGCTTTTGCTGAGCGGCACCATCGTCGCCGTCGTTTACGGCTACGTGGCGCGATTCCTGGCCCTTTCCTACGGCACGTTGGAAGCCAGCCTCGACAAGATCACGCCGAGCATGGACGGCGCCGCCAGGACTCTCGGCTGCACCCCCGGCCAGGCCCTAAGGAGAGTCCATTTTCCCCTCGTCCGCGGGAGCCTGCTGACGGCGGCGCTGCTGGTGTTCGTCGACTGCATGAAGGAGCTGCCGTTGACCATCATCCTGCGGCCCTTCAACTACGAGACCCTGGCAACCTTCGTCTTTCAGTACGCGTCCGATGAACTGCTGGAGGAAAGCGCCCTCGGCGCATTGACCATTGTCGCCGCTGGCATCCTGCCGGTGATCCTGTTGAGCCTGACCATCGTCCGCTCCAGGCCCGGCCATCCCGCCGGCGGCGTGGCCGCCGACACCGGCCCCGAGGTGGCGGTGCCATGAGCGGCCTGCATCTGAATAACGTTTCCCACTCCTTCAATTCCGGCAATCCGGTCTTGAACGGTGTCTCCGTCTTCGTCGGCCCGGGAGAGCTGGTCTGTCTGCTGGGGCCTTCGGGATGCGGCAAGACGACGTTGCTCAGGGTCGCCGCCGGGCTCGAACACCTGCAGGTGGGACAGGTGACCATCGCCGAGCGCGTCGTCGCCGAAGGCCGCCACGGGAAACATATACCGACGGAAAAACGCGGCATCGGCCTGATGTTCCAGGATTACGCCCTGTTTCCCCATCTCAATGTTTTGGAAAACGTCACCTTTGGCCTGCCGGAGAACGCCGTCGAGCGCCGCCAATGGGCTCTTTCGGCGTTGTCGCGAATGGGCCTTGCGGACTATGCGGCCAGTTATCCCCATATCCTGTCCGGCGGCCAGCAGCAACGGGTGGCATTGTTGCGCGCCTTGGCCCCGGAACCTCGGGTTTTGCTGCTCGACGAGCCTTTTTCCGGTCTTGACGTCACCCGGCGTGTTGAAATTCGCGCCGAAACCCTGGACCTGCTTAAGGAAACCGATGTTGCTACACTGATGGTCACCCATGATCCCGAAGAGGCGATGTTCATGGCCAACCGCATCCTGGTCATGGACGAAGGCCGGATCATCCAGGACGGAACCCCGGTGGAAACCTATTTCGAACCCTTGACCGCCTTCGTCGCCGCCCTTTTCGGCCCCGTCAACCGTCTTCAGGGGGTGGTCCGGAACGGCCACGTGGCTACCATTCTTGGCGATTTTGAGGCGGGACATCTGGAAGACGGGGCGCCGGTGGAAATCCTGATCCGGCCCGAAGGTCTGCGCTTGTCGGCCGCCGGCCAAGAGGCCGAAATCCAGCCCGGCGACACCCCCTGCAAGCCGACGCCGGTGGATAACGGAAATTCCGCAGGCGCCCGCGGGCGCACAATTTCGGCCCGGCCCCTGGGCCGCTCCAGCCATGTTGAATTGGTTTTGACCGCCGAGGACGGTACTGAAATCACCCTGGAAGCCCGGATTCCGGGCGTTTTCCTTCCGCAACCCGGGGCCGAGGTTTTGGTGACGGCCAATCCCCGGCAAACCCACGTCTTTCCCGCCTCCTGACCCCCCGACCCGGCAAATTTTGCACGGCGCACCGGGCCAAGGGTCCGATACCGGCATTTCCTGCCCAGGTGTTCTTGAAATAATTCATAAAAATCAACAGATTAATCCCCTCCTGGTGTTGGCATCCTTCTTGCTCCTTCTTGCATGGAATTGATTCTGGCCCCCTGCCGGACCCCCCACGCCGGAGCGACACACCATGGGTTTATCATTATTTCAGACCAGCACCCTCGGGATGATGTCGCAGGCGCATGCGCTCAATACCATCGGCACCAATATCGCCAACATCAACACCGGCGGTTTTAAAAGGACCGATACCCGTTTCTCAACGGTGCTGGGCGGCAATATCCGCACCGGCGCCGGCAGCAATTCCACCATATCTTTCGCCAGCCCGAATGGAGCCACCGGCGGCGTCAAACCCAAGGATTTCCAGACCCTCGACCAACAGGGTCTTTTAAGGGCCACATCGCGTGGACTGGATCTGGCGATCGCCGGCGATGGATTCTTCCTTGTCAGCCCGACGCTTCAGGTTTCCAACCAGATTCTTTACACCCGCGACGGCAGTTTCGATATCAACGTCGCCGGGGCGCCGGTGACCACCATCGGAGACGACGGCAACACCATAAGCGTCCGACAGGGTTTCTTGACCGACAAGAACGGTTTCTTCCTCCTCGGCGTGGCACCCCAAGCCGACGGCACCTTCTCAGAGACGAGCACTTTACAGGCGCTGAGGGTGGATCAGTTCGCCTTTACCAATTTATTTACCGCGACAACGGTAGCCAACCTGTCGCTCAACCTTCCCGCACAGAAGAAATTCGGCGAAGCGAATGAAAGCCTGAGCCTTAACTTCATCGATTCCAACGGCAAGGTGCGCGCCATAACGGCTACATTCGTCAAAACCCCGACCGTCAACCAGTGGCAAATGCTGCTGTCGGGAGACGACTTGACCAATTCGACCCTTGGTCCCGGCGCCGCATTCTCTCTGGCAACGGGCGTGGGAACCGGCAAGCTCCTGGAACTCGACACCGCAACCCAAGAGATACGGGTCAAGTCGGAACAGGTTCAGTCCGCCGGTTTTCCCGGAGCCTTTATCGGCCTCAAGGCCGGGGATTCGATCACTATATCGGGCTCCACGGTCGGGCCGCCAAGCAACAATGGCACCTTTACCATCGGCGCCGTCTCATCGGATTTCGCCACCATTACCCTTGACGCCGCGACGCCGTTTCTGGGCGCGTCCGAAAACATTTCCACGGCGGCGACCTTAGACTCGACCCGGGTGGTGGGCGACCCACTGGTCTTCAGCCCTAAGGCAACGTTGGTATCGCCAACCAGCTTCACCACCAGCCTGACGTGGGGCGACGGCGCCACCATCACCTTTGCGCTCGACATCAGCAGGTTGACCCAATTCGCCGGCACTTTTCTGCTTACCGATTTCCAGCAAAACGGCTTTTCTTCCTCCGACCTTAGGGACACTACCTTTGACAAGACCGGCCAAATCATCGGCCAGTTCGAGGACGGGACTTCCCGGATAATTTACAAGGTTCCGTTGGCGACGTTCGTCAATCCCAATGGCCTCCAGGAAAGAAACGGTAATGTTTACGAGGAAACTTCGCTTTCAGGTTCTCGCCGGACGGTCTTCGCCGACACCAGCGGCATCGCCCTTCTGGCACCGAATACCGTTGAGCTTTCCAACGTCGTACTGACGGCCCAGTTCACCCAAATGATCCGGGTCCAGCAGGCCTATAATTCGTCGGCGACGGTGTTTAAAACCGTCGACGAAATGCTCATGGCGGCCCGTGATTTGAAGGCTTGAACCCTGCCTCCAGGGTCAGCCTAGATTCTCCATTCCAGGCAAAAAACCATGCGCCGCCAAGACACGCGGTTTTTCGCCGCCGCCGGCCGCGACCCGGCAAAATTTACCCAGCGGCAACACGCCTTTACCCCCCCGGCCCCGGCAAACCCCCTCAAACTCACATAAAATCATTATTTTTCAATAAGATAACCACTCAACGGCCTTGGCATGGAATTCGCAACAAAAAACCCGGCGGAAGACGGCTCCGCCCCAATAACCAATGCATTGGAATGGATCGGTAAAAAATGAATATGACGGGAATTACCATCATCCGGACGGGTTGCCAGGCGCCTTGGAAAGAAGCGCTTCGCAAGGCCGCGATCACCACCCTGGCGGCGGCCCTGGTCTTCATCATTTCGGCCACCGCCGCCACCGCCGCCTCGCGGATCAAGGACATCGTCTACGTCGAAGGCGTCCGCGACAACATGCTGGTCGGTTATGGGCTGGTGGTCGGCCTCAACAACACCGGCGACACGCTGAAGGACGGACAATTCACCAAGGAAAGCCTGCAGTCGATGCTGAACCGGCTCGGTGTCCAGACCACGGATTCGGGCCTCGATTCCGAAAATGTCGCCGCCGTCATGGTGACCGCGTCCCTTCCCTCCTTCGCCCGCCAGGGCAGCCGCATCGACGTCACCGTCAGCGCCCTTGGCGACGCCGATAGCCTGTTGGGCGGCACCCTGTTGGTGACCCCGTTGTTGGGCGCCGACGGCGAGGTCTATGCGGTGGCGCAGGGTCAGTTGGCGGTCGGCGGTTTTCAGGCCGGCGGCGAGGCGGAAACGGTCACCAAGGGCGTTCCCACCAGCGGCCGCATCGCCAGCGGGGCCATCATCGAGCGGGAAGTCGGGTATGAATTCGGCAAAAAAGATAGCATCAAGCTGTCGCTGCGCAATCCGGATTTCACCACCGCCCGGCGAATTGCCCAGGCCATCAACGCCTTTCTCGGCACCCTGGCGGCGGCCCCCAGCGATCCGACCACCATTGTTTTGAGGGTTCCCGAAAGCTACAAGAATAACGTCGTCGACCTTTTGACCGATTTGGAACAGTTGCGGGTCGAGCCCGATCAATTGGCCCGGGTGGTCATCGACGAACAATCGGGCATCATCGTGATGGGCGATAACGTGCGTATCAGCACCGTCGCCATTGCCCAGGGCAGCCTGACGATCCGCATTACCGAGGCCGAGCAGGTTTCGCAGCCCGGCCCCTTTGCCGAGGTCGGCACCACCACGACCGTTCAGCGCACCGACATCGAGATCGATGAGGGCGAGGAAAATCGGCTTGCGGTCCTGCAACCGGGCGTTTCGCTACAGGAAATGGTTAACGGCCTTAATGCCTTGGGCATCGGCCCCCGGGACATGATCACCATCCTCCAGGCGATCAAGACGGCGGGCGCCCTGCAGGCCGAAATCGAGGTTATGTAATGGCCGAATTGGCGAACATTCAACTGTTCAGCCTGCAGGCCAGCAACGCGCTGGCCCAAGGCCGGGCGCTGCCAAACGTGCGCGGCGTCGAAAACCTTCGCCAGGCCCGCAAGGTGTCGGAGGAATTCGAAGCGGTTTTCCTCGGCCAGATGCTGCAGCCGATGTTCCAGAACATCGAAGCGGCGGAGCCGTTCGGGGGCAGCTCTTCTGAAAAAATTTGGCGGACGATGCAAGTGGAAGAATACGGAAAGGCGTTATCCAAGGCCGGCGGCATTGGCATTGCAGACGCCGTTTTTCGTGAAATCATAAAAGCGCAGGAGCTCAGATAGCCATGGACCCCACAAAACGCGTAAACGATCTCATCGTCATCACCGGCCGCCTTGCGGATTTGCTGGAGCGCGAAAACGTCGCGCTACGCGAAAAGCAGAACAAGAAACTCAATGAAATCCTAGACGAAAAGGTGACCCTTGGGCGGGTCTACGAATCCCGGATCATGGGCCTGACCGAAGACCCGGAAGCCCTTGATAACGTCGACAAGGAACTGCTCGAACGCTTGCGCGGCATCGGTGAGAAGGTCAACGGATTGATCGAGGACAACGCCAAGATGTTGAAGATCGCCATCGAAGCCAACCGGCGGGTCGTCAACCTGATCGCCGAAGCCGTCAAGGCGAGCGTCCCCAGCGCCGGAACTTATTCGCCGACGGGCGGCACCGGCACCCATGACCACCGGGGGGCACCGAAAAACGTCGCCCTTTCCGTCGATCACACCCTTTAGGGCCTGAACGGGAGCTTTTCACATGGGTGGCCTTACCCAAGCCCTTCGTACCGCCCAGAGCGGGCTGTTGGTCAACCAGCAGACGCTGAACGTCGTTGCCAACAACATCGCCAACGTCAACTCGGAAGGGTATTCGCGCAAGATCGTGAATACCGAAACCCGGGTCATTGGCGGCGTCGGCGCGGGGGTCCAGATTGCCGAGATCACCCGCAGGGTCGATGAAGGGCTGTTGAAGAGCATCCGTCTCGAACTGGCTGAGTTGAATAAGTTTACCGTCCAGGACGATTTCTTCGCCCGCACGCAAGAGCTTTTCGGCGCGCCGGGGGAAAATAGGTCCCTGTCGCACTTGTTAGAGAATTTCACCTCGGCGCTGGAATTTCTCGCCGTATCGCCCGATAAATCGCTGGAGCAGGCCGAAGTCGTGCGCCGGGCCCAGGACGTCACCTTCACGCTTCAGAATATGAGCGAGACGATCCAGGAGCTTAGGCTGCAAGCCGACGTCGCCATCGCCGACATCGTCACCGAGATGAACAAAATCATCGCCTCCATCGACCAGTTGAACGACGACATTATCGCCAACGGCTCGGTCGGCCGCGACGTGACGGACCTGAAGGATCAGCGCGACCAACAGATCGATAGGCTGTCGGAGCTGGTGGACATCCGTTTCTTCTTCCGGGGCGACGGCGACGTCGTCGTCTTTACCTCGGGCGGGCGCACGCTTGTCGATACCCTTCCGCCGATAATCACCCATTCCGGGGCATCGTCCGTTTCGGCGACCACTACCAAGGACGAAGGCGATTTCGCGGGTATTTTTGTCGGCAAAATAGAAGGCCGAAACGACATTACCAACGAACTTCGAGGCGGCCAGTTGAAGGGTTTGGTCGACCTTCGCGACAACATCCTGGCCAATATGCAAAGCCAGCTCGATGAGTTCGCCGCCGAAATGCGCGATGCCTTCAACCAGATTCATAACCGGGGCGTTTCTTTCCCCGGCGCCCAATCTTACGACGGCACCAGGATCTTCATACGCTCGGCCGAGCAAACCATTACCTTCAACGGGACCGATGACACCACGGTGGCGCTGTTCGACGCTAGCGGAAACCAGACGGCGCAAACCACCATCCGGACCTTGATCGGCGGCGCCACCACCACCATCGACAATCTGGCGACGCAGCTTCAAACCTTTCTCCGGGCCAATGGCGCCGCCAACGCCACCGTCGCCATCAGCACCACGAACAAGCTGGACATCAAACTAAACACCCTGGCGGTCAACCTGTCGTTCCGCGACGAAACCGCGACCACGAACGGCAGCACGCTCGAAGACGCCGTCATCGCCTTTGACGCCAACGGCGACGGAGCGACGGACGAAACCGTCAACGGGTTCTCGAACTTCTTCGGATTTAACGACTTCTTCGTCGATAACCTGGCCGAAAACATCTTCGAATCGAACGTTCTTGTCAGCACGTTCGCCGCCAGCGCCTCGACGCTGACGTTCCGCGATTCCAGCGGCACCCTCACCGGCAGCCCCCTCACCGTCGCCGCGGGCACTAGCCTTAATGACCTGGCAACCCTGATCACCAATTCGGTCACCGACGTCACCGCCACCGTTGTCTCCGACGGCTCGGGCGTGCGTCTAAGGATCGCCCACGACAAGGGCTCCTCGATGACCGTCACCCAGGCCGGCGCGGATACGTTCCTGACCGACATTAACCTGCATTCCGCCGATGTCCGCGTCGCCGAGACCCTAACCGTGCGCGCCGACATCGCCTCCACCCCGGGCAAGCTGTCGACCGGGGTCGTGCTATTCGACGCGGATCGGGGTGCGGCGGGCGAATATTTCATGAGCGTCGGTGAAAATTCCGTCATCGATGCCTTGGCCGAGGCGTTTTCGGCTTCTAACCAGTTCGACACCGCGGGCGGATTGGCGACCGTCAAAACTTCGTTCGCCGAATTCGCCGGCAGAATCGTTTCCGAAAACGCCCGGTTGGCGGAAACCAACGAAAGCGACATCAACCGTCAACGGTCCTTGACCGAGTCTCTGCAATTAAAATCCGGCTCGATCCGGGGGGTGAGCCTGGACGAGGAATTGTCAGACTTGATCATCTTCGAACAGGCATTCTCGGCCGCCGCCAGGGTGATTTCGGTGATCCAACGGATGTTCGACGCGCTCGAGCGGGTGATCTAGGAAGGAACGAAAGATGACCCGAATTTCCAACCTTGCCGCCAACACCTCCCTGCTTCAGCAGATCTTCAGGACGCGCAGCAACCTGTTCGACCTGGAAACCCAGATAGGGACCGGAAAAGTGTCTCAGGATTACAAGGGAATCGGCACCGATACCCAGCGGCTGATCAACCTGGAAAACACCCGCAGCCAGTTGCAACAGTACATCAAGAACAACGAACTGATGGACCTGCGGCTCAATATCGCGTCCACGGCGGTCCAGGGCCTCCGCGACGTCGTCAGCGATTTCAGGAACGCGGTGCTGGATTATCAGACCTCGGACATCAAGGGCCAAACAGATGTCAAGGACATCCAGGACAACGCATTCCTCAGCCTGCAGTCCCTCCAGAGCCTGCTCAACATCGAAGTCGACGGCCGGTTCCTTTTTTCCGGCGCCCGGGTGAGGACCCAGCCCGTCGACTTTGGCCTGACCAGCCTCAACGATTTCCAGTCCACCTTCGACGGCGCGCGGGTCCAGGTTTCGACGATCCGGGATTCGCACCTGGAAAATTTTTCCTTCAACAAGGATTCCGGCACCACGGCGGCCAACTGGCTGACGTTCGAGCGCAACGTCGGCGCCGTTCAACAGGTCGACACCATCACCGTAGGCGGCACCGTGGAAGTGGGCGACAAATTCACGGTCACCATCAACGGGACCGCCTTCAACTTCACCGCCACGACCACATCGGCGAACGATGTCGCCATCGGGCTGGCCGCGGCCGTTAACGGCGGCGCGGAACCGGTGACGGCAGGCGCCCCGGCGGGCGGGGTTTTCACCCTGACGGCGAATACCGCCGGCACGGCGTTCTCGTCGTCGGCAGCGACGACGGAAACCGATGGCAGCGCCGCCGACAACCAGACCATTGTAACGGCCGCGACTATCCCGAACGTTCCCGGCGGCAGCCGGGTGACCGCGACGTCATCGGAATTCACCAACGTCGCCGTCGGCTCTACCATTACCATTTCCGGCACCGGTGGCATCAACGACGGCACTTTTGAGGTCATCGCCAAAACCGGCACCACCCTGGACATCCGGACGGAACAATTGACCGACGAACCGGCGAAAGCGATGACCATTTCCTTTCAGGACCCGGCCGACAGCACAAAAACCATCACCCTCAACACAACGCTCAGCTTCACCCGCGCCAATAACACCATTACCCGGACGCTAGGGGACGCGATTACCGACATCCCGGTCGGCGCCAAGATCACCATTGCCGGGTCCAACACCAATGACGCGTCTTTTACCGTTAAAAGCAACGACGGCAGCAATCTGGTCGTCGAATCCAAACGCTTCACCGACCAAGGCACGGGCGGCGCGCCTTACTTCACATTCACAACCGGCGCCACCCTCCAGTTCATCGATGGCGGGGCCAGCGCCGATACCATCGTCGCGCCAGCGGGCACCTTCCAGGACGCATCGGGCGCGGCGATGCCGGCGGGCCTGAAACTGACCATTACCGGCACCGGTGCCAACAACGTCACCTACACCATTGCCTCCGTTTCCACCGACAAGTCGACGGTGACCCTGGTCTCGACCGACACGGTGACAAACGAAGGCCCCGGCGCCGGCACGGTGACCACGACCACGGCCACCGGAACTATTTCGTCCACGTCTTATTTCAAGGGCGATCAGGTCGCGATGACCCACCGGGTCGATTCCAATCGGGATTTTGAATACGACCTCAACGCCGTCGACCCCGGGTTTGAAAAGGCCATTCGGGCCATGAAGATCACCCTGCAAGGGGTGTTCCAGACCGAAGG
>JADFNT010000279.1 GCA_022563215.1 Pseudomonadota bacterium | reverse complement strand
CCGCGTATGGGCTCGACGATTGCCTGCGCATCACCATCGGGCTGGAAGATGAAATGCGCGCCGTCGTCGATGCCCTGACGGCGTTTCTGGAGTAACCCATGAGCGATGCCGCCAAAAACCCCCTGTTCGAAAGGATGGCGCTCATCGGCGCCGGGCTGATCGGATCGTCCCTGGCCCGCGTCGCCAAGCGCGATCATCTCGTTCGCCATATTGCCGTTTGCGCCCGCACCCAGGAAACCCTCGATAAGGCCCTTGGGCTCGGGTTCGCCGACAGCGTCAGCCTTAACCCGGCGGAGGCGGTCCGGGATGCCGACTTGGTGGTTTTGTGCACGCCGCTCGGACTCTACGGCGAGATTGCCAAAACCATGGCGCCTGGATTGAAACCCGGGGCGATCGTCAGCGACGTCGGATCGTGCAAGGAAACCATGTTCCGCGATGTTCGGCCCCATCTTCCTGACGGCGTCCATATGGTCCCGGCCCACCCCGTCGCCGGGACCGAGCATTCAGGACCCGAAGCGGGTTTCGCCGAGTTGTTCGAGGGACGCTGGTGCGTCCTGACGCCGGCGGACGACGCCGACGCCGGTGCCGTCGAGCGCGTCGCCGAGCTTTGGCGGCAATGTAAAATGACGGTCGAGATCATGGATGCGGCCCATCACGACCGGGTCATGGCCATCACGTCGCACCTGCCGCACCTGATCTCCTACACCATCGTCGGCACCGCCAACGATCTGGAAGACGACCTCAAGAAAGAGGTGTTCAAGTTTTCGGCCGGCGGGTTCCGCGATTTCACCCGTATCGCGGCCTCGGACCCGGTGATGTGGCGGGACATCTTTCTGAAAAACCGCGACGCGGTATTGGAAATCCTCGGCCGGTTTACCGAGGATCTGGCGGCCCTTCAACGCGCCATCCGCCGGGGCGAGGGCGAGGCGCTCGAGGACCACTTCACCCGCACCCGCGACATCCGCCGCGGCGTCATCGACGCCAAACAGGATTAGGCGAGCAGGCTCTTAAACTTCCCTAAAGCTTCAACCCCGCACGTCCCGAGGCGCGTTCCCATTTGGTTTTCAGGTCGTCGTCGAAGATCAGGTTTTCGTCGGCCGGGGCGCTGAACCAGTCGCCGCGGGCGATTTCGCCTTCCAGTTGTCCCGGGCCCCATCCCGAATAGCCGAGGGCGAACAGGCTGTGGCGCGGGCCCTGGCCCTCGGCGATCGCCTTGAGTACGTTCATTTCCGTGGACAGGGCCATGGTGGCGTTGACGACGCGGGTGCTCGGCCCACGGTAATCGGCGGTATGGAGCACGAAGCCGGCGGACGGGTCCACCGGGCCGCCGTAATGGAGGCGGATGTCGCCCTTGATCTGGCCGGGGTCGATGTCGAAGCCCTTCAGGAACTTCTCCATCGGACCCGAGCCAAAGGCCTTGTTGACCACCAGGCCCAGGGCGCCGTCCTCGTCGTGGGACACCATGTAGATCACCGTGCGGGCGAAGCGGGGATCGCCGATCCTGGGCGACGCGACCAGCAACTGCCCGGTGAGATAAGGCGAATTCCGGACCTCGGGCGCCGCGGTTGCGTCGGCCCGAACGGAAGAGGCCGCGAGGACGGCGAACAGGGAAAGACCCGCCAACACGAAGCGGACCGGGCCGGGCATCATCCAAATCATGACCATCCATCATATCAGAAACCGCGCCTAGGTCATGGACTCATAAATGGCGGCGAACTGTGATCGACAGATGGCCCGTTTGGGCAGGAAGGAGTACGAAAGCGGGGCCAGGGCCCCGGTGAGGGCGCCTGACGCACCGAAACGGGCCATCTGCCGACCCCTTTCGGGGCGCGGTTTTTTTGTCCACTGGGCATCGTCTCCTCCTCGGTCATGATGCTTTGGCATCAATCCCTCCTAGCTCCTTGCCAGTGAACAAAATAACACGCGTCACAGTCGTCTCCATTTATCAGTCCATGACCTGATGCATCATCGGCCGGAAAGAGGCCCGGTCCTTGTCGCCGGTATCAAGGCCAGCGGATCATGGCCAGCGGATCGGCGGCAGTCTAGCCAGGGCCACCGGCCCCACATAAAGCCAGCCGTCCTGAAGGCTGAGCGGGACCTTGAGCTCCCCGGCCCCGGGCATGCCTTGTTTTCGCGCCAGCGCCTTCATGACCGTCTTCGCCAACGCCGCCGGATAGGGCTTGATGACGCCGGCGGCGGTGAGCCGGTCGAGCGCTTCCTCGAACCCCTTGACCCGGAGCGTAAAAGCGCCGATGGGGCGCATGCGGTCATCGAGCGCCAGCGTACCGTCGCCGTCGAGCGCCAAGGGACCGTGGTCGAGGGCGAAGCGTTTGACCTCCAGCGTGCCGCCCGAATCCCGCCACCGGGCCAGGGCCCCGGGAGCATCATCGGCCTGCCCGGTCACCGACCCCTGCACGACCAGCCGTGCCGTCGTCCGCCCGAGGCCCCGGACCGGCGGCGCCGGATAGGAAATCCCCTCCGCCTGGGCCAGAAAATCCAGGGCCGGCGCGGTTCCCCCTGGGCCGCCGTCATCCGCCCGGCCCGGCCTTTCGACGATGAAATCGGCGGCGGCCATTCCGGCAACGGCCTTTTCGGAGGCGTCCCTAAGCGTGATCTCCCTGACCGACAGCATGGCGTGCCCGGTTGCCTCTCCCCGGCGCTTGAGCTTCAACTCCAATTCTCCGGCGTCGACGGTGAAAACGGCCCGGCCTGCCCCCCGGGTGACCGTAAAATGGTGGCGGCCGGGGGCCGAAAGCCTGACCCGCGTCAACCGCCACGGCCGGGCCTTGAGCACCAGCGCCGGGCCTTTCCACGACCACGGTTCAGGCCCTTGCGGCGCCGCCAACTCAGGGGCCTCGATCACCGCCACCAGTTGGAACGGGAAACCGCCGACCCGAAGCGATGCATAACCGGCTTTGAGGCCTTCCGATGTTCGTTCGGCGAACCAATGTTCGACCCCGGCCTCGACCTGCCCGGCCAGGTATGACCAATAGCCGCCGTAAACCAGGGCGACGGCGGCGGCCACGGCCACGGCCGTCAACCCCCGCTTGCGACCCACGTTCGGCGGCGGGCCCGGCGGCGGGACGTCGGCGGCAGGTGAAATATCTGTTTGCTTTTTCACCGCCATGGTCTTTGTTT
>JADFNT010000278.1 GCA_022563215.1 Pseudomonadota bacterium | reverse complement strand
GCGGGATTTGTCGCCGCGCTTGATCTTGCCGACGTGTTTCATGCCCTTGGTGACCTGGCCCCAGACGGTGTATTTGCCGTCCAGGAATCGGGACCGGGAGAAGACGATGAAGAACTGGCTGTCGGCGCTGTCGGGGTCGGATGAGCGGGCCATGGAAAGGGTGCCGCGAACGTGCGGCTCGTCGGAGAACTCGGCCGGTATGTTGACGCCGGAACCGCCGGTGCCGTTGCCATCGGGATCGCCGCCCTGGGCCATGAAACCGCCGATCACCCGGTGAAAGGTAAGGCCGTCGTAAAAGCCCTGGCGCACCAGTTCCTTGATCCGGGCGACGTGCTTCGGCGCCAGGTCGGGGCGCATCTCGATGACCACTTGGCCGTCCTTCAAATCCAACAGAAGGGTGTTTTCAGGGTCCGCCGCCTGGGCCTTATCGGTCATCGCAAATCCGCCGAGGAAAACCGCCAACAAGAAAATTCCCAATCGGGCCATTGATGCTCCACCCCCTAGTCGAAGAGTTTGTCGATCTCATCCTGGGAAATGCCTTCGCCTTCAAGGGACGGCCCATGCAGCAGTTTCTCGTCCTCGGTCTTTTCCTTGTCGGGCCTGACCTCGATCTTGTCGATTTCGTCCTTGCCCCAGACCTCGATCAGGGCATTCACCCGGTCTTCCACATAGGTCACTGACTTTACCACCTTGGAAATCCGTTGGCCGGTGATGTCCTGGAACGAACAGGCTTCGAAGACGTCGGCGCTGTTGGCGTTGATCTGATCCAACAAGGTCAACTGGTCGGCGTCGGTGATGGTCTCGCGCAATTTCGTCACCACGTCGTCGTTCTTTTCCATGCACCCCATGATCGTGTTGGTGGCTTCCTCGGTGGCCTGGACGATGGCATCGAGTTGGTCGGCCATGCTGTTGAAATGCAGCGATTTGTCGGCCGGCCTGTTAATGGCGGCGATTTCCTCGCGCACCCGTTTGATATATTTGAAAAGGCCGAAAAATTCCTTTTTCAGAAGTTCGGCTTCGGACTTCTCATCCATGAAGGGTCTCCCTGGCTGGCTCTTTGGTATGAACGAAAGGGGCGGTTTCAGCGGCTCCCGTATATATCAGCAGGAATAATAGTGTTTTTTTCAATGGCCGGAACCATTTAACGCCTATTTTCCGCGCTTTTTCCTTATCAGGTTTTTTTTGCCGACGCCGGGCCCCGGGGGTGCCTGCAAGGATTTTACGGCGACGACGTAGAGTTTCTCCCGTTGTTCCTGGCTGAGGCCGTTCAGAACGTGTTCCTTGGACCGTTGCACATTCATGGCCTGTTGGATCAGGGCTTGGCGCTCTGGGGTCATTTTCGGCTTTTCCGCCAATTCCTGCTCGGCCGCCCTGAGGGCATCAAGGATCAGTTCCCGGGTATCCTCGGTTTTCGTCTGTCCGGGCGGCTGGACGGGTTCCGGGTTTGGCAGTTTCGGGGCCGGTTCCGGGGCCGGATCTGGGGACGGATTTTTTCGGGATTCGAGTCTATCGCGGGCGTCTTTGTCCATAACGAGGGAAAGAAGCGCCTTGGAAACGAATTTTTTTAACATGCCGTCTTCTTTCCAGGCCCTTATCAGCACTTTTAAGGCTCCGCAATAACAAGGAGCTATATTAACGCCAGCTTTGGTCCGGGGCTAGGCGTCGAAAAAAAACCGATAGCGGGCCCGACGGAGCCGAAAAATTTCAGGTCTTCCCGACCCGATAAGACCGATGCCCCTATAAACACTGGCAAAATCGGGGCCGGTGCGTATGGTTGGGGCGTCATGAGACGGAAACGAAGCGCCAAAATCATTGCCACTCTCGGACCGGGAACGTCCTCCGAGGAGATGATTACCGATCTTTTCAATGCCGGGGCCGACGTCTTCCGGCTTAATTTCAGCCACGGGAGCCAGGAAGACCACAAGCGGCGTTACCAGACCCTCCGCTCCTTGGAGGAAAAATTTCACCGCCCGGTCGGCATTCTGCTCGACCTGCAGGGGCCGAAACTGCGCCTTGGAAAATTCAAGGGTGGCGAGGTGGAGTTGAAACCGGGGCAGGCCTTTCGTCTCGACCTCAAAGACGAAATGGGAGACAAAAACCGCGCCCCCTTGCTCCATCCGGAAGTGTTCAAGGCGTTGGAGCCGGGCACGGACCTGCTTCTCGACGACGGGCGCATCAGGCTCAAGGTTACCGACTGCGGCCCGGATTTCGCCGAGACCGAAGTGGTGACGGGCGGGCCGCTGTCGAACCATAAGGGCGTCAACGTGCCAAGCGCGGTTCTGGACCTTTCGTCGTTGACCGAAAAAGACCTGGATGACCTGCGCTACGGCCTGGAACTGGGCGTTGACTGGGTGGCCCTTTCCTTCGTCCAGCGGCCCGAAGACATCGCCCACGCCCGCAAGCTCATCGCCGGACGCGCCGGGATCATGGCGAAGCTGGAAAAACCCGCGGCCCTGGACCACCTGGATGAAATCATCAATCTCTCCGATGCCGTCATGGTCGCCCGCGGCGATTTGGGCGTCGAGGTGCCGCCCGAGGAAGTCCCGGCGCTGCAGAAAAGAATCGTTTTCAAATGCCGCGCGGCGGGAAAACCGGTCGTCGTTGCCACCCAGATGCTGGATTCCATGGTCCATGCCCCGACCCCGACACGGGCCGAGGCGTCCGACGTGGCGACGGCCATCTATGACGGCTCCGATGCGGTGATGCTGTCGGCGGAAACGGCGGTCGGGGATTATCCGGTCGAGGCCGTGATGATGATGGACAGGATCATCCAGCAGGTCGAAAAAGACCCCCATTACCGGCGCATGCTTGATACCTACCGCTATGCCCCCGAAGCCACGGCGGCCGACGCCATCACCGCCGCCGCCCGCCAAGTGGCCCAGACCATTTCGGCAAGCGTCATCGTCACCTTCAGCTCCACCGGATCGACGACGCTGCGCTGCGCCCGGGAACGCCCCGGGGTGCCGATCCTGGGCCTGACCCCCCGCGCCGACACGGCTCGCAGGCTGGCCCTGGCCTGGGGCGTTCATTCGGTGCAGACCGAAGACCTGAATACCTTCCGCGACATGGTGGTGGTGGCCCTTCGCGTCGCCAAGCAGGAGGAATTCGTCGATGTCGGGGAACCCCTGGTGATTACCGCGGGCGTTCCCTTCGG
>JADFNT010000277.1 GCA_022563215.1 Pseudomonadota bacterium | reverse complement strand
ATCCTGATCGAGGCCGAAGGCATCTCGGTCACCCGCCGCGGCAAGGAAATCCTGTCAAACGCCGGGGTTCGTGTTCGCGCCGGCGAGATCGTCACCCTGATCGGCCCCAACGGCGCCGGCAAGACAACGGTTGTCAGAATCGTTCTCGGGCTGATGAAGCCGGACCGGGGACAAGTCTTTCGCCGCCCGGGGCTGGTGGTCGGCTATATGCCGCAGCGGCTGCACATTGACCCGACCCTGCCGTTGACGGTCGGGCGGTTCCTGGCCCTGGGGGCCGCCAGGGGGCTTACCAGGGGCCGCCCCCGGACCCCGGACCGGACCAACCGGGTACTGGAGGAAGTCGGCGCCGGAACCATCATGGACACCCCCCTTCAAGCCGTTTCGGGCGGCGAGTTCCAACGAATCCTGCTGGCCCGGGCGTTGCTAAGGGACCCGGACCTTCTGGTCCTGGACGAACCCTCGCAGGGAATTGACGTCACCGGGCAGGCCGATCTTTTCGCGCTTATCACCCGCATCCGCGATCAACGGGGTTGCGGCGTTTTGATGGTGTCGCACGATTTGCATCTGGTGATGGCGCAGACCGACGAGGTGATCTGCCTCAACCATCATGTCTGCTGCGCCGGGCATCCTGAAACCGTCGCCAACGACCCCAGCTACATCGAATTGTTCGGCAAGCAGGTGGCCGACTCGCTCGCCGTCTATCACCACCACCACGACCACGCCCACGATGCCGACGGCCGCGTGGTGCCGCTCGACGGGCCGCCCGGAGATTCACCCGGGGATTTCCCCGGCGAAGACGATGAAAGGGCCAGCCATGGATGATTTTATGATCCGGGCCCTGATCGGCGGTTCGGGCGTCGCCGCCGTGGCCGGGCCGCTGGGCGCCTTCGTGGTCTGGCGCCGGATGGCGTTTTTCGGCGGCACCCTGTCCCATTCGGCGCTCCTGGGGGTGGCGTTGGGGTTTCTTCTCGGCATCAACCTCAACGTCGGCATTTTCGCCGTCACCGCCGTCGTCGCCGTTTCCCTGGTCGCGCTGGGGCGCCGCGCCCGCCTGTCGGACGATACCTTGCTGGGCATACTGGCCCATGCCAGCCTGGCCCTGGGGCTGATCGTGCTGGCCTCCATGGAGGCCCGTCGCATCGATTTGATGGCTTATCTGTTCGGCGATGTCCTGGCGACGACGATGGGCGACATCGCGTTGATATACGGCGGCGGCGCCGTGGTCATCGGAGTGCTGGTGTTTTTGTGGCGGCCGCTTTTGTCGGCCACCGTTCACGAGGAACTGGCGGCCGTCGAGGGGGTGCCGGTGACGGCCGTCAATTTCGGCTTCATGATGTTGCTGGCGGTGGTGGTGGCGTTGGCCATGAAGATCGTCGGCATCCTGCTGGTAACGTCGCTGATCATCATTCCGGCGGCCACGGCCAGGCGTTTTTCGGCGACGCCCGAAGCCATGGCCGTCCTCGCCGCCGTCTTCGGGTGCCTTGCCGTGGCCGGGGGGCTGGCGGGGTCGATGGCCTTCGATACGCCGTCGGGGCCGTCAATCGTGGTTGCCGCCTTCGCCTTGTTCCTGGTGTCGGCGCTGACGCCGCCCCTTAGGAGGCTTTCGTAAGCCTGGCCAAGCCTTTTTCCAGGTCTTCGATCAGATCGTCCGGGTCTTCGAGCCCGGCGTGGAGACGAAAGCTGGGACCGGGGCCACGCCATTCGGTGGCGGTGCGGACCTTGGCCGGGTCGGTCGGGATCATCAGGCTTTCATAGCCGCCCCAACTGTCGCCCATGGCGAACAACTCCATGCCGTCAAGCATCGCCGCGACGGCGGCCTTCGGAACCTCCTTGAGGACGACGCCGAACAACCCCGACGCGCCGGTGAAATCCCGTTTCCATATCTCGTGGCCGGGGTCGTCCGGAAGCGCCGGATAGAGGACGCGGTCGACCTCCGGGCGGGTCTGCAGCCATTCCGCCAGCCTGAGCGCGTTCCGCTGATGGCGCTCGAGGCGGACCGAAAGGGTGCGTAATCCGCGCAGCCCCAGATAACAATCGTCGGGCCCCGGGCAATTACCGAGGGCGTTGGCGGTAAACTTGACCGACTGGAACTGATCTTCCGTCGTCACGGTGACCGTACCCAGCATGACGTCGGCGTGGCCGCCGATGTATTTGGTCACCGCCTCGATGACGATATCGACCCCGTTCTCGAAGGGTTGGAAGAAAAGCGGGGTCGCCCAGGTGTTGTCCATGACCACCGTAACGCCGGCCGCCTTGGCCTCGGCGGCGATCTTGGCCACGTCCAGAATTTCGAAGGTCAGCGAGCCCGGCGATTCGAATATGACGACCCTGGTTTGGGGCAGGAGAAGGTCTTTGAATCCGGCAACCGGATCGAAATAGGTGGTTTCGACGCCGGCCCGGACCAGAAGCACGTCGGCGACACTTTTGCGCGTCGGGGCGTAAATATTGTCGGCGATCAGCACGTGGTCCCCGGACTTCAGCAATGCCGTCAAGGTGACGGAAATCGCCGCCAGCCCCGACGACAGGGCGATCGTCTTGTGACCCCCGTAAAGGGCGGTGACGGCTTCTTCAAGGGCAAAGGTCGTCGGCGTGCCGGTGCGCCCGTACTGAACCCCCTCGAACGGTTTTTTCGCCTTGTCCTCGTATTCGGAGAGGGTCGGGAAGACCACCGTCGAAGCGTGATACACCGGTGGATTGACGATGCCGTGATGGTTTTTGGGATGGCGGCCCCGATGGATTATCAAGGTGTCTTTCTTCATCGGATTGTCTTTTCGTTCGATTGCAAGGAGGGATGGTCCCTGAACCCGCGAAATATACTATGCCGGGGCGGGGAGGGCGATAAGGATGCTTCCGTGGTATACCAGAAAGCTTTCATTTGACTGACCTTTTTTGTCCTTGAGGCGGTTTCATAAAGTCTGTTACGGTTCACAAGTGGTCCGGTTATCGCCGTCGGTGATGGACCGGGAACTATTAAATTTTAAACTGACGCTTACCAGGGAGCTAATTCTTATGAGAAAAATAGCTATTGCGCTTGCCGCTGTCGCGGCGGGTGCATTGACTCTTGGGGCCCCGGCCGCCAAAGCCGGGACGTTGGATGACGTCAAGAAACGCGGGGTCCTCAACTGCATCGTCAATACCGGCCTGCCGGGATTTTCATACACCGATAAATCCGGCCGCTGGAAAGGCTTCGACGCCGAC
>JADFNT010000276.1 GCA_022563215.1 Pseudomonadota bacterium | reverse complement strand
TCCAGCTTCGGCCGCCGTGGCGGCGCGCTTCGGCGATATCCTGGCGGCACCGAGAACGACAGCATCTTACGGACCGTCTTGCGGTCCACACCAAACACCCGCGAGGCCTCGTGGGTGCTCATCCCCTCGATACGACACGCATGCCGAACCCGTGCGTACAAATCCACTCGATACATCCCCACGCCTTCCAGTCAGAGTAACTCTGACCGAAGGCTATAGACGGTCCCTTTTTGGTCCGCCGCTGCCGGAGGGCCCGGCCGATTCAATGGGGGATTATTGCTCCGCCGTTCTCACATTTGCTTTGCCCGCGGCGGTGGCATTCGCAACCATACAATGTACATTGCTTGTATTTCTCGATCCTAGTGGGTAGGGGCGGCCCTAAATAGTTAAGATATTTAAAGTCGATAGAATCTGGACATAGGGCGCGACACGGAATAGAGTTCGCCCACTGTAGACAAATAATCAGGAATTGAGAAGCCGGACAAATTAAGCGAACCGGACCACAAGCCAACAAGATTTTGGGAGAACATCAAATGTACCGATCCAAAGCAAGTACCAAGATTCAATTTGCCGGCGCCCTCGGCCTCGTCGCGGCCGTCGTCATTGGGGGAACGGCCTACGGGGCCGAGGTATTCCCCCAAGCCAACGACCCGTGGTTCAAGGCCGGGCAGGCAACGCTCGCCAAGGCTCTGAAAAACAGGCCCAACACCGGCCCCGCCAAGAACATCATCATCTTCATCGGTGACGGCATGGGGGTCACCAGCTACACCGCCGGGCGCATCTGGGAGGGCCAGCAAAGGGGCGAGACCGGCGAAGAGAACATGCTGTCGTGGGAACATTTCCCCTATACGGCCTTTGTCAAGACCTACAACACCAACCTGCAGATCGCCGATTCGGCGGGCACGGCGACGGCGTGGAATTCCGGCGTCAAGGTCCAGGGCGGCATGATCGGCGGCGATTCGACGGTCAAGCGTGGTATTTGCTCGACGCTTAAGGGCCATGAGGCACGGACCGCTCTCGAGCTCGCCGAGATGGCCGGCATGTCGACCGGAACCGTCTCCACGGCGCGTCTCACCCACGCCACCCCGGCGACGACCTACGCCCATTCCACGGACCGCGATTTCGAGGATGACGCGAAATTGGCCAAGGCATGGAAAGATCCGACGGGCTGCAAGGACATCGCCCGGCAGTTGATCGAGTTCCCGTATGGCGATGGCATCGAGGTCGCCTTGGGCGGCGGCCGCCGTCACTTCCAGCCGAATTCCATGGGTGATGCTGAGAACCCCAAGAAGAAGGGCAAGCGCAAGGACGGGCGCGACCTCTCCAAGGAGTGGGTGAAGAAGTACAAGAGCAAGGGTTCCGCTTTTGTCTGGAACCAGAAGCAGTTCGACGCCATCGATCCCAAGAAGACCAACGCGCTTCTCGGTCTGTTCAACTACTCGCACATGCAGTACGAGGCCGACCGGAAGAAGAAGGACATTGGCGGCGAACCGTCGATAGCCGAGATGACGGCGAAGGCCATCGACATCTTGTCGAAGAACCCCAAGGGCTACTGGCTGCAGGTCGAGGGCGGCCGAATCGACCATGCGAATCACGGCAATAACGCCTATCGCATGGTGGCCGATACGGTCGCGTTCTCCGACGCGGTCGCGGTGGCGCTCAAGAAGGTCGATCTGAAAGATACCTTGATCATCGTCACCGCCGATCATTCGCACGTCTTCTACATCGCCGGTTACGCCGTAAGGGGCAACCCGATCCTCGGCAAGTCCAGGGGCGTTAGCAAGAAGGGCGGCGTGCCGACCGGTAAGTTCATGAAGGCGCTCGACGGCAAGCCCTATACCACGGTCGGCTACGGTAACGGACCCGGCGCGTGGAAGGATGGGTCGCCAAGGCCCGACGTCACTGATGTCGACACCAACGACGTCGACTACATCCAGCAGGCGACCTGGGCTCGCGGTAGCGAGACCCACGCCGGCGAGGATGTGCCGCTCTGGGCCGCCGGCCCCGGTGCCTGGTTGTTCCAGGGCACGATAGAGCAGAACTACATCTTCAACGTCATGGACTATGCCGCGAGTCTTCGTAAGCGCGCGACCGCGGCCATGAAGTAAACACTTTCCTTATCCCCTCGATTGGGGAAGGCGGGCGCCGGTGGCGCCCGCCTTTTTTTCATGGTTCTTTAAAAGCGGGGGTCGGCGCGGCAAGGACAAAGGCCCCTTGGCCAGGACTCAGTAATGAGGGCGTGGGGCGCGGGTTCGAGATATTCAGGCCGGGGTGCTTCCTGCCTGTGGTGGGGTCGAAAGCTCTCGTTTCCGGCGAACCAATTCGATCCAAACCGCGCCACCGGCGATGAGGACACCGGCGGCGGCAACGTAAATGCGTATCGGCTCGTAATAGGTCAGCAGCAACTCACCGCCGAACAGCAGCATCAGCAACTGGTTGCAGACCGGACAGGCGATACCCAAAAAGCCAAGGACGCCACCGGAGCCGATCGTCCCCACCGAACATTCCCGGCGGCGAACGGCGACGAAGGTGCCGAGTAACGCCGACAAGGCCGCCAGCAACAGAATTTCCATCGTGCCCGCCGGCACCATGCGAATGAAGAAAGGGTTGTCCCACAACGCGGCGACGGTCCCCAGGCCAGCGAAAGACGCGGCGGCCGTGGCGGCGCCTTTCAGGGTCCTGACCGAACGCTCACCCATCGCTTTCATTTACGCTCCTTCGCGCGCCGCGGCCCGGTCCATACCGGCGGCCAATGACGGCCAAGGTCTGGGCCATCGCCGCCGCTTGGAGACGATGGCAAAATCACCTCCAGGACGCCCTCCTGCTCGAACGAACCGGGCGGCACTATCCCCGATCTTTCCCAGCTAAGCTGAAAACTCTGGCCGATTGTACCCAAACGCGCTCTTTTGGGAAAGTGCCGGTGCTTCCACCTCGGCCGGAAACGGGGGCCGGAAACATGGATTTTCGGCTTGAGCCAGCCTCTTTGTCCCAATTCCGGTGGTTTTCTCCACATCCCGACGCACCTCTCCCCGCCACGGCCGATCCAGCGGTCAAGCTGGTGCTGGTTGGAGCACCATGGGGCCAGGTAGGAACGATTCAATGGCTCCAATACGGCTTTTCGGGCAGGAGCGGCGCGACGAATTCGAAGGGTTGTCTTGCCCCACCGAAGGCCGGGTTCTTTTGCGCCGGGGCGGAAGGG
>JADFNT010000275.1 GCA_022563215.1 Pseudomonadota bacterium | reverse complement strand
CGCCAACGAACAGATCTCCAACCACGAACGGATCGTCGCCCTATCGCGCACCGACGGTATGACCGGGTTGTTGAACCGGAGGGCCTTCTACGAAGAAGACCTTCCGCGACGGGTGGCGCGTCTCGAGCGCAGCCGCGACACCGCCGCCCTGTTTTTCGTCGACATGGATAACTTCAAACGGGTCAACGACGTGCACGGCCATCAGGCCGGGGACGACGCGCTTCTGTACGTGCGCGACCTGTTGATGGAGATGTCCCGGCCCGGAGACGTGATCGCCAGGCTGGGCGGTGACGAATTCGCCATGTGGCTGGACGGAATTTCCCGGGAAGTCTCGGAAAAACGCGCCGCCCGTTTAATCAAAGCCAGCCAGGCACTGAGGAAGTTTTCCGGCGACGACGACCATCCCCTGGGCATTTCCGTCGGCGTCGCCATTTATGATCCCGAAGACAATGAGTCCCTGGACAGCTTGATGGTCCGCGCCGATACTGCGATGTACGAGGTGAAGAACGCCGGCAAGGGCGGCTATCACATGGCAGACCCGCCGAGGTCCTAGGAACAGACTCCAAAGGATTTTAATAAGGCGAAAGAAGAAACGCCGTGAGCATGGATATCCTCAACAACGAAACGATCACTTATGAACAATCCAGGGAACTGGCCCGCCACGAAGACCCCAAGGTTCGCCGGGCCCTGGCCAAACGCAAGGATCTGAAACAGGAAATCCTTTACTACCTGGCCGAGGATTCCGACGCGGAAGTCCGTAAAACGGTGGCCCAGAACGCCGCCGCCCCCCGTCAGACCAACATCCTGTTGGCCAAGGACGCCGACGCCGATGTCCGCGGCGACCTGGCCTCTAAGATCGCCCGCATCGCGCCGGGGCTGAGCGCGGACGAACAGGATAAGGCCCATCGCGCCACCTATGAGGCCTTGGAGCTGTTGGCCAAGGACCAGATCACTAAGGTCCGGGAAATCCTTTCCGAAGCCCTGAGGGACATCGCCGACGCCCCGCCCGACCTCATTAAGACCCTGGCCATGGACACCGAAATCGAGGTTTCCGGGCCGGTGCTGGAGTTTTCGCCGGTGCTCACCGACGAGGATCTGCTGGAGATCATCCAGAGCGGCCCGGCGAAAGGCGGCCTGAACGCGATTTCAAAACGCTCGGCGGTGTCGGAAAACGTTTCCGACGCCATCGTCGGCACCAACGACATGGAAGCGATCTCCGACCTGCTTTCGAACGATTCGGCGCAAATTCGCGAAACCGCCCTGGACGACCTGATCGAACGCGCCGCGGACATCGACCTGTGGCATGCGCCCCTGGTCGGGCGGCCGAAACTGCCCGACGGCGCGGCGACGAAACTGGCTCTTTTCCTGGCCGATAACCTGTTGGAGGTGCTTCAGGACCGGGCCGACCTTGATGCCGAAACCCTGGCCAACGTCAAGGCCGTCGTTCAGCAGCGCATCGGCGGCAACGTCGTCGGCAAAAAGGATTCCGACGGCAACCAGGATTTCCTCAATATGGAACCGCCCGTCGATATGGTCGGCCGGCTGTTCAAGGCCCGCAAGCTCGACGGCAACGTCGTCGGCAAGGCCCTCAATGCCGGCGACCATGCCTTTGTCCTGGCGGCGTTGATTGTCCGCACGGGGCTCGATCAAGCGGTGGTCAAAAGGATATTTGTCGAGAAAAGCGCCAAGGGAGTCATGGCCCTGTCGTGGAAGGCCGGCATGCCGGCCAAGATGGCGGTGCAAATGCAACAGCGAATGGGAAGGATCGCGCCATCCGAAATCATCACGCCGGACGACGGCGGCGAATATCCGCTTTCCAACGACGACTTGGATTTTCAACTGGAGTTTTTTACCGACCTTTCCGCCAAGGGGACCGGGTTGAAGGTCCTTTAAGATAAACGCGCCCAGGGAACTGACATGAAGGGTTTTTTGAAGGGCCTGCTGAAAGGCGGAGACAAGGACAAACCGCTTTCCTACGAAGAAGCCAGGGAAATGGCGCGGCATGCGAACATGAATATTCGCATGGAACTGGCGGCCCGGTCCGACGTCAATCCGGAAATCCTTTATTTTCTATCCGAAGACCCGGCCGCCGAGGTGCGCCGCCTGATCGCCGGCAACGAAGTGACGCCGGCGCAGGCGGATTTGGTGCTGGCCAAGGACACCGACCAGGACGTCCGCGGCGACCTGGCGGCAAAGATCGCCAAGCTGGCGCCGGGCCTCAGCGCCGACGAACAGGACAAAGTCAAGCGGATGACCTGCGAGGCATTGGAAATCCTCGCCCGCGACCAGGTCACCCGGGTCCGCCAAATCCTTTCCGAAGCCTTAAAAGACGTGGCCAACGCTCCGCCCGAGGTCATCCGGCAACTGGCCCGGGACGCGGAATTGGTCGTCGCCGGCCCGGTTTTGCAGTTTTCGCCGGTGTTGACCGACGAGGACCTGCTGGAAATTATCGAAAGCCACCCGGCCGCCGGGTCCTTGGGCGCGATTTCACGCCGCGACGGGATCGCCGAGCCGGTGGTCGACGCTATCGTCGCCACCGACGACGAGGAAGCCGTGGCGTTCCTGCTGGCCAATGAAAGCGCCCAAATCCGCGAAAACACCCTCGACGGCATCATCGAACGCGCGCTCGACGTCGAACCCTGGCACGCGCCGCTGATCTCGCGCCCCCACCTTTCATCCAAGGCGGCCGTCCGCTTGGCCCGTTTCGTCGCCCAAAACCTTTTGTCGAAGTTAGGTGAACGTCAGGACCTGTCCCCGGACGCCTTGGAGGAAGTCCGCCAGGTCGTCGAACGCCGCCTCGAGGAAGAGCTCCCCGAAGGCGAGGAAGCGGAAAAATCGACCGCCGAAGAAGCGCTGGCGAAAGCAAAAGAGCTTATGGAGGCCGGGACCCTGGACGAAGATTCGATTACCGAAACCGTCCGCAACGGCAACCGCGAATTGACCATGGCGTCGCTGTCGCTGCTTTCCGGCCTCAAGATCGAGGTCGTCCGCTCGGTGGTAACCAACCACAGCGCCAAGGGCATGCTCGCCGTCGCCTGGAAAGCGGGCCTGATGGCGAAATTCGCCGAAACCGCCCCCGAAGACAAATTGGAGTTTGCCTTGCGACTCCGCCGTGAGATGCCCCGCGTGCTCGCAATCTCAGACGGTTCCGTTGTCGATCCTTCTAAGGAAATTCTGAAGGAATTCGGTTCACGCGTTGACATGGCAGGGTTCCTCTTCGCCCACGTAAT
>JADFNT010000025.1 GCA_022563215.1 Pseudomonadota bacterium | reverse complement strand
ACGCCGCCGCATCGACGCGGTGGTGGAAAAGGTCGAATTGGCCAACGTCCTCCGCCAGCCCATCGATACCCTGTCGAAGGGGTTCAAGCGCCGCGTCGGGCTGGCCCAGGCGATGCTGCACGACCCGGAAATCCTGATCATGGACGAACCGACCGACGGCCTCGACCCCAACCAGAAACACCATGTCCGCGACCTGATCCGCGAAATGTCGGCCGACAAGGCGATCATCATCTCCACCCATATCCTCGAAGAGGTGGAGGCCGTCTGTTCGCGCGCCGTGATCATCGCCAACGGCAGGCTGTTGGCCGACGGCACGCCGGAGGACCTGTTGGCCCGCTCGCCGGATCACAACGCCGTCGTCCTGACCGTCGACGCGGCCCAGGAAGATGCCGTCAGAAAGGGACTGGAAGGCCTGGAAGGGGTCAAGAGCATCAAGAAAACCAAGGCCGAAAACGATACCGTCGAATTGCGCATCCGGCCCAGAAAATCCAGCCTGATCGCCGCCGAGGTGGCCGACGTGATCCGGGACCTGAAAATTCCCGTGCGCTCGATGTTCGTCGATCGGGGCTCGCTCGACGAAGTGTTCCGCAAGATCACCATTGACGACAAACCCGGGGGGAAAGGCGATGCGTAACATCCGGATCATCGCCAAGCGCGAGATCATCGGCTATTTCATCACCCCGCTGGCCTACATCTTCATCGTCATTTTCCTCGCCCTGACCGGCGCCTTCGCCTTTTACATCGGCCGCTTTTTCACCAACGGCCAAGCCAGCCTGGAATCCTTTTTCGCCTATCACCCGTGGCTTTACCTGATCCTGATTCCCGCCGTCGCCATGCGGCTGTGGGCCGAGGAGCGCAAGACGGGGACCATCGAAATCCTGATGACGCTGCCCGTTTCGACCACCGAGGCGGTGCTCGGCAAATTCCTGGCAGCGTGGGGATTTATCGGCATCGCGCTTATCGGGACGTCCCCCATGTGGATCACCGTCAATGTCCTGGGCGACCCCGACAACGGGGTCATCCTGGCCAGCTACCTCGGCAGTTTCCTGATGGCCGGCGCGTTTCTGGCCATCGGGTCGTGCATATCGGCGCTGACCAAGAACCAGGTGATCGCCTTCATCGTCGCCGCCACCGTGTGTTTCCTGTTCACCATGAGCGGCCTGGAACTGGTGTTGAACTTCTTCCAGGCCTGGGCGCCGGAACTGCTGGTCCGGACCGTCGCCTCGATGAGTTTCCTCACCCACTTCACCGCTATCATGAAAGGGGTCATCGAGCTCAGGGACCTGGTCTTCTTCGCCTCGCTGATCGCCTTCTGGCTGTTCGTCAACATCGTCGTCATCGACCTCAAGAAGGCGTCGTGAGGGTGCAACCATGAAGTGGCTCGAATCCATCGAAAAGTCCAAACTGGGGGCCGCTGGCCTGGCCCTCGCGGTGGTGTTGTTTTTCGCCGTCAACATCTTTTCCAACGCGGCCTTCCAGGCCTCGCGCCTGGACCTGACGGAAGGCAAGCTGTTCACCCTGTCCCAAGGGACGCTGAAGGTGCTGGCCGACATCGACGAGCCGATCGCGATCCGGCTTTTCTATACCAAGCTTCTGGGCGAACGCTCGCCGCGCCACGCGATCTATTTCGAGCGCGTGCGCGAATTGCTGGAACGCTACGCCGATCTGTCCCAGGGCAAGGTGACGCTGGAGGTCATCAAACCCGAGCCGTTCTCCGATTCCGAGGATCGGGCCGTCGCCGCCGGGCTGCAGGGGATTCCGCTGAACGACTCAGGCGACCTCGGCTATTTCGGACTGGCCGGCGCCAACAGCACCGACGACCGGGCGTCGATCCCGTTTTTCACCACCGAACGGGAAACCTTCCTCGAATACGACCTGACCCGGATCGTCCATACCCTGGCCAACCCGGAACGGACCGTCGTCGGGTTGATGAGCCCGCTGCCCCTCAACGGCGGATCGACCCGGCCGCCGTTCAACGCCGGGCCCCGGTGGGCGGTGCTGGACCAGATCAGCGAGTTCTTCGAGGTCCACCCCCTGCCCATGGAGTTGCGCCAGATCCCGGAAAACATCGACATCCTGATGCTGGTCCACCCCAAGGGATTGAGCGACTTCACCCGCTACGCCATCGACCAGTTCGTATTGGGCGGCGGCCGGGCCCTGATCTTCGTCGACGCCAACGCCGAGGTCGACGCGCCCGCCGACGGCCGGATGCGGAGCCTGCCGCGCTCGGAGTTCAACAAGAACCTCAATGCCTGGGGCCTCAATCTCGTTGACAACAAGGTCGCCGGCGACCTGGACACGGCGAGGCGCGTCAACGTCCGGGTCGGGGGCAAGATGAACGTCGTCGATTACGTCGTCTGGCTGGCCCTCGGAAAGAACAATTTTGACGCCGGCGACGCGGTCATCGGCGACATCTCGACCATCAACGTGGCGACGCCCGGCATCCTGGAAAAGACCGACGCGCCGGGCGCCGAAATCCAGCCGTTGATCACCACCGGCCCCAACGCCATGGCCATCGACGCCGAAAAGGTGATGATGCAGCCCGACCCGGTGGCGTTGTTCCGCGACTTCAAGTCCGGGAAAAAGCCGCTGATGCTGGCCGCCCGGGTCAGGGGCAAGGTAAAGACGGCGTTCCCCGACGGCCCGCCCCCCAGCGACACGCCCAAAGACAAAGACGCCAAGGCCGCCGGCACGCCGCCCCAGCACCTGAGTGAATCCACAGACCCCGTCAACCTGATCGTCGTCGCCGACGTCGATATGCTGCACGAACGGTTCTGGTCGGAAGTCCGCAACCTGTTGGGGCAGCGGATTTTCGTGCCGTTCGCCAACAACGCCGATTTCGTCGTCAATGCGCTGGACAACCTCGGCGGCAGCGACGCCTTGATCGGGCTGCGCGGGCGCATGGAATCGGCGCGCCCCTTCCACCTGGTGCAGGAAATCCGCCAGGCGGCGGAACGCAAATACCGGGACAAGGAAAAAAGCCTGCAGACGAAGCTCGAAGACGTGCGCTCGAAGCTGGAAAACCTGCAACGCCGCCGCGGCACCGAAGGCGACATGGTGCTCAACTCCGACGACAAGGCCGCCATCGAAGATTTCCGCACCCAGATGATCGTCGTCCGCAAGGGCCTTCGAGGCGTGCAAAGGGAGTTGCGCCGGGAAATCGACCGACTGGACGCGATGCTGAAATTCTTCAACATCGCCTTCATCCCGCTGTTGTTGGGGGCCGCCATCATCGTCTTCGCCCTGTTCCGCCGGACCCGGCGCAAGGTCCGGGTGGTCGCCGAATGACCGGCAACTGCCGGTAACTGCAAGAAGGATCAACGCCCGTGTCGCCGAAAGCCTTTGCCGCCCTATTCATCATCACCGCCATCACCCTGGCCGCGGCCGGGTTCATGACCGCCCAGGACCGCGGCTTCCAGGCCGCCGAAGGGGTCGGCGAAAAGGTATTCCCGAAGCTGCTGGACCGGGTCAACGACACCGCCTCCATGGTCATCGACCACGCCCGGGGCCGGATCACCCTTCGCCGCGGCGCCGACGGATGGACATTCAAGGAAAAACTGGATTACCCGGCCCGCGCGGTGAAGATCAAACGCGCGATCCTCGGCCTGGCGGAACTGAAACTGGCCGAACCGAAGACCAAGGCGCCGGAAAAATTCTCCAAGCTGGAACTCCGCGACCCCGGGAGCGCAGGGGCGAAATCCCGCCTGGCGACGCTTTTCGACAACGACGGCGCGTTGCTGGCCGAGATTATCGTCGGCAAGCGCCGGCGCACCCTGCCGGGGTCGGTGACCGGCGGCGTCTATATCCGCCGCCCCGGCGAGAACCAGACCTGGCTGGCCTCGGGCGGCGCCGAGATTACCGACGAATGGCTGAACTGGCTGGAACGCAAGATCGTCGACGTCGACAAAGCCCGGGTGAAGCGCGTCGTCATCCGCCATCCCGACGGTCAGACGCTAACGATCTCGAAGGCGACGGCGGAATCGGAAGATTTCACCATCGACGACATGCCCGAGGGCAAGAAGCTGATCCTCAAGTCGGGGCCGAACGCCGTCGGCGCGTCGCTGAGCGCCCTGCAACTCGACGATATCGAGAAGGGATCGCCCCCCTTCGACCCCAAGGCGACGGTGAGCACGGAGGTCATCACCTTCGACGGGCTTTCCGTCAAGGTGCTGACGGCGAAACGGGACGGCAATTTCTGGCTTCGGCTCGAAGCAACCGGGGAAGCCGGGGGCGACGGCAAGGCGGCCAGGGAGGCGAACGAAATCATGGCCCGGACGGGCGGCTGGACTTACAAAATTTCGGCCTACGCGGCGTCCAACATCGCCAAGCGCATGGAAAACCTGGTCGAGGACGCGAAGCCCAAGTCCTGAGCTTGTCCGGCCCGGCGAAAGTGTGATACTCGGTCCCTCGCATGCCTTGTAAAGGCACCCTCAGCCGGGACCCCTAAACCTTGAACGCGCAAAAGCTCCGCCTCTTGTTCCTGAACGTCGGTCATTTCACCGACCATCTGTTCATGCTGATTTTCGCCAAGGCCGCGTTCACCGCCGGCCTCGCCTTCGGGCTGGCGAAGGGGGGGGCCTACGCCGAAATGATCCCCTATGGGGTGCCGTCGCTGATCCTGTTCGGGGCCGGGGCCCCCCTCGCCGCCCACCTGGCCGACAAATGGAACCGCAACGCCATGATCGCCGTCTTCTTCATCGGCATCGGCCTGGCCGCCATCGCCACCAGCTTCGCCAACTCGCCGCTGCAGATCGGCATCGGCCTGGCCGTCCTCGGCGTTTTCGCCTCCATCTATCATCCGGTGGGCATCGCCATGGTCGTCCAGGGCGGCGGCAACGTCGGCTGGCGGCTCGGGGCCAACGGGGTGTGGGGCAATATGGGGGTGGCGGCGGCGCCGCTGATCACCGGCTTCGTCCTCGCCGATTACGACTGGCGGCTGGCCTTCGCCCTGCCGGGGATTGTGTCGATCCTGATCGGCCTCGGTTATATCGGTTTCGTGCGCTCGGGCCGGGTCCGGCCGCCTGAATCGACGGCCCGGGAAAAGGCCCTGGTCGGCTTCGCCCCCGGCTGGCAGCGGGCGCTGCTGTGCTTGGCGCTGGTCACCGCCGGCGGCGGCTTCGTCTTCGGCGCCATGACCTTCATCATCCCGCGCCTGTTCGAGGTCTCGATGCCGAACGTCTCCGTCGACGTGGCGGTGACCGGCATGCTGGCGGCGGCGGTTTACGCCACCGCCGCGTTCGCGCAACTGTTCGTCGGCAACATCATCGACAAACGCCCGATCAAGCCGGTGCTGGTGACGGTCGCCCTGGGCCAGCCGGTGTTGATCGGCGTCATGGCGTTTCAGGCCGATTACGCGCTTTTCGCCGCGTCCCTGCTGGCCATGACCTTCGTCTTCGGCCAGATACCGATCACCGACGCGCTGTTGTCGCGCTACGTGCCCGACGAATGGCGGACCAAGGTGCTGTCGGTGAAGTTCATGCTCAACCTGATGATCGGGGCGATGGCGCTGCTGACGGCGCGGTCCATTCTCGCCTCGGGCGGCGGCTTCGAGACGGTGATGGTGGTATTGGCCTTCGCCGCCGTGTTCATCGTCATCGCCGCCCTCATGCTGCCGGCCCGCGCCGGCGTCGAAATGGCGCCCGACCCGGCGGCGGCGGAATAGGGGCGGGGGGAAGGCGACTTACTGGGTTTTAAAGAAAATGGCGCGCCCGGGGGGACTCGAACTCCCAACCTCCTGATCCGTAGTCAGACGCTCTATCCAATTGAGCTACGGGCGCGTAAACCTTGGCGAATCGGGCAACGGGCCTGGTGCAAAAGCCCGCCTCGAAGGGGGGCGACATTACTCCACGGCCCGGCGCAAGGCAAGAACCCGCCAAACGCCCCCATGAGGCCGAAAACCCCCTTGAAAAATAGTAACTTGTCGTGAGATTCGCCATTGAGTAAGATTGCCAATAATTATAAACGGGGAAGGGGGGACTTTCATTATGCCCCGAATTAGTTATTGTAGATTCATGGGCTATTCCCTTAAGAATCAAAGGCGAAGCGTGTGATGTCCACTCGTGGAGTTCAGTTTCTACTGGCGGCGGCGGTGTTGTTGTTGCCCGCGTGCTCGTTTTCCGAAGACACCCTTTGGCCGTCGCTCGCGGGCGAAAGCCCCAAGGGCGCCATGAAGCAAGCCGCCCAGTCCGGCCAAGGCGCGCCGGCTTCGGGCCAGGCCGGCGGCGGCGCATCGGCGCCCCAGGCCGCCGGGCAGTCGGTCATCATCACCCAGAACCCGCCGCCCCTCGGCAGCACCGATTTCCAGCCTACCGGCGTCACCCCCGGCCAGGCGACGGGGACCTTCGTCGGCCAGAAGGTCAACGAACTGCGCGAGGAACTGAAGCGCCTGCAGGCGTCGATCTCCAACCACAACGGCCAGCTCCAGGGTCTGCGCGGCAAGATCGTCGCCAACTCGCAGCGCTACCACGGCACCATCGCCGCCGTGAACGCGCGCCTTCAGGTCGGCACCACGCCGGGCAACCCGATCCTGGTGCAGCAGTTCAACAGCGCCCAGTCCGACCTTGACCGGATCGCCGCCGACATCACCGAAATGAACGTCTTGGCGTCGCGGATCAGCAACAATTCGACCATGTCGTCATTCCTGTTGGAATCGGCCAAGGCCTCGTTCGCCGTTTCCGGCGCCGTCGACGAGGACCACCGGCAACTGGCGATCCTCGAGGACGAGGTCAGCCGCACCGACGTCCTGATTGCCCGGCTGCTGAAAGAGGTGTCCGACGACGTGCGCCGCCAGACCAACTACGTGGCCACCGAACGGGCGAACCTGAACATCGTGTCGGCCGCCATCCGCACCGGCGAGATTTTCGGCGGCAGCCTGGTTCACAAGGCGCTGGCCTCGGCCACCGCCGGCCGGAACGCCACCCTCGCCGCGCGTCCAACCGACACCACGGGCAAGCGTCCGCTGGTGGTGATCCGCTTCGACCGCGCCAAGGTGCCCTATCAGCAGGCCCTTTACCACGCCGTCAGCCGCGTCATCGAACGCCGCCCCGACGCCATCTTCGACCTCGTCGCCGTGGCCCCGGCCTCGGGCGGCACCGCCCGGGTCGCCTTGAACTCCAACAAGGCGCGGCGCCACGCCGAGGAAGTGCTGCGCGCGCTCATCGAAATGGGCCTGCCGCCGGCGCGGGTCGCGGTGTCGGCGAAGACCATGTCGAGCGCCAAGACCAACGAGGTCCACGTCTACCTGCGCTGATTCCGATTTGTTGATTTCAGTTTTTTACCCCGGCGTCTTTCGAGGCGCCGGTTTCGTTTTGGCGCCTTTGTTGAACTGCTCGCTTACGCGTTTCATAATCAAGGCATGATCAGAATCACCATCCTCTTTGCCGTCTTGGCCGCCCTCGCGCCGGTATCGCCTGCCGCCGCCCAGGCGCGCCTCGACCTGGTGCGGCTGCCGACCGGGTTCAAGATCGAACTGTACGCCCGGGTGCCGGGCGCGCGCTCCATGGCGGTGGTCGATTCCCTCGGCGTCGTTTTCGTCGGCACGCGGAGCGACAGCGTCTACGCCGTCATCGACCGCGACCGCGACGGCCGGGCGGAACGCGTGGATCGCGTGCTGGAGGGCCTGAAGGTCGCCAACGGCATCGACTGGAAGGACGGTTGGCTCACCATCGCCGAGCAGCACCGGGTGGTGCGCTTCGCCGCCCCGGACCTCAAGACCCTGGCCCGGGCGGAGCCGGAAATCCTGTTCGAGGGCCTGCCCGACAACCCGTGGCACGGCTGGCGCTATGCCCGTTTCGGGCCCGACGGCAAGTTCTATATCGCCGTCGGTTCGCCGTGCAACATCTGTGCGCCTAAGGGCCTGGAAGGCACCATCGTCCGCATGGCCGCGCAAGGGGGAAAGCCGGAAATCTTCGCCTCAGGCGTGCGCAATTCGGTCGGCTTCGACTTCCAGCCCGGGACCGGCGAGCTTTACTTCACCGACAACGGCGCCGACATGATGGGCGACGACAGCCCGCCCGATGAGCTCAACCACGCGCCCAAAAAAGGCTTGTGGTTCGGGTTCCCCTATTACGGCGGCGGCGGCGACCGGACGCCCGACTTCCAGGGCCGCGAAGTCCCCCGCCCCGCCGTCTTCCCGGTCGTCGATTTCAACGCCCACGTGGCGTCGCTCGGCATCAGTTTCTACCGGGGGGCCATGTTCCCGCCGGGCTTCCGGGGCGACGCCTTCGTCGCCGAACACGGATCGTGGAACCGCACCATCCCCGACGGCTACCGGGTCATGCGCGTCCGCTTCGACAAGCGAACCAAGAAGGCCCTGGGTAAGGAAATTTTCGCCGACGGCTGGCTGCAGGAAGGCGAATCCTGGGGCCGGCCGGTGGACGTCAAGGAACTGGGCGACGGGTCGCTTCTGGTTTCCGACGACCGGCTCGGCGTCCTATACCGGATCACCTATTCGGCGCCCTAGTCCCCGGCGTCTTAGTCCCCGGCGTCTTTCCTGAACCGCGCCTCGAAAAGTCTCGCACGGCGCCAACACAGGCGCTGCTTTAAACCGCGACGTTGTCGATCAGCCGCGCCTTGCCCAGCCAGGCGGCGGCCAGCACCCGGGCCGGGCGGGAGGCGCCGGCGGCCGGTTCCAGGGTTTCGGCGTCGCGGACGGTGAAGTAGTCGATCTTGCCGAACCCGGCCCTCTCAAGCTGGTCCAGGCCCCAGGCCGCCTGTTCCTCGGCATCGACACCGCGGCCGACGTTTTCGGCGACCTGTGACAGGGTGCCGAACAGGACCGGCGCGATCTCGCGCTCGGCGCTTGTCAGATAGGCGTTCCGGGACGCCAGCGCCAGGCCGTCGTCGTCGCGCACCGTCGGCGCCGCCTCGATGACGACCGGGATGTCCAGGTCGCGGGTCAGGCGCCTGATGATCAGCAGTTGCTGGTAGTCCTTTTCCCCGAACACGGCGAAGTCGGGCAGCGCCTGCATCAACAGCTTGGTCACCACCGTGGCGACGCCGGTAAAGAAGCCGGGCCGGAATTCACCCTCGAGGATGTCGCCCAATCCCTCGACGGAGACCTTGGTGGCGTGGCCGGGGGGATAGATTTCTTCGGCGTCGGGCCGGAACAACAGGTCGCAGCCCTCGTTTTCCAGCTTTTGGGCGTCGCCGTCGGTGTCGCGGGGATAGTCGGCGAAGTCCTCGTTGGGTCCAAATTGGGCCGGGTTGACGAACAGGGTGGCGACGATGCGCCCGGCCTTGGCCTTGGCAACGCGGACCAGCGACAGGTGGCCTTCGTGCAGCGCCCCCATGGTCGGCACCAGGGCGATGGTTTCGTTGCGCGCCCGCCATTCCCCTAAGCGGCGGCGCAATTCGGCAATGGTTTTGACGGTTTCGATCATCGATGCCCGGATTCTAACAAGGATCAGTCTTTTTTGTCCTTGGTCACGCCGAAGCAGTGCTCGAGCCCGGGGAAGCTGCGGTCCTGGACTTCCCCGGCATAGGCTTTCGCCGCGCGTTCGATCTCGTCCCCCAGTTCGGCGAAGCGTTTGACGAATTTCGGCGTGAAGTCGGAAAACAGGCCGAGCGCGTCTTCGGTGACCAGAATCTGCCCGTCGCAGGCCGGCGAGGCGCCGATGCCGATGGTCGGGATGGAAATGATTTCGGTGATTTCCCTGGCCAGGGCCTCGATGGTTCCCTCGATGACCATGGCGAAGGCCCCGGCCCCGGCCACGGCTTTGGCGTCGGCCATGACGCGATTCCATCCTTCGTCGTCCTTGCCCTGAATCTTGAAGCCGCCCCGGTTCTCGGCTTTCTGGGGCAAAAGCCCGATATGGCCGAGGACCGGAATGCCCTGGTCGACCAGATGTTTGATGGTTGCGCCCATCTCCGCGCCGCCTTCCAGCTTCACCCCCTGAACCCTGGTTTCCTCCATCACCCGGGAAGCCGAGGCATAAGCCTGCCCGGGGCTGTCCTCATAGGTCCCGTGCGGCAGGTCGACGATGACGCAGGCGTGGTCGGACCCGCGCATCACCGCCACGCCGTGGTTGATCATCGCGTCCAGGGTGATGCCGCGGGTGGTCTCCATCCCGTAGATGACCATGGCCAGGGAATCGCCGACCAGCAGCAGGTCCACATAAGGGTCCAGCCACTGCGCCATCGGCTTCGAATAGGCGGTCAGGCAGACAATCGGCCGGCCGCCCTTCTGGCCCTGGATATCGGAAACGGAAATCCGCCGGCTTTCGGCTGCTTCGTTCGGCACGGGGCCCCTCCGGAGAATTGTCGCGAGGATAACAGATCACCGGCCGGGATCACGCCCATTTTCCATTATCCGGCGATCGGAAAACCCCTTGTTTATGGGGCTGTTCTTGAGTCGGGCGTACTCTATACTCGGCCCTCCTTCAACCAAAACCGCAACCAGACCGATTTCGTGACAGACCCCGACATCCAGCGCCTTTTGGACACCTGTCTGACCGAGGCGACGTTCCCGGAACTGCCCAACCCCCAGAGCGGCAAGGTCCGGGAATCCTATGACCTGCCCGACGGCCGGCGGGTGATGATCGCCACCGACCGCCAATCGGCCTTCGATTTCGTGCTCGCCGCGGTGCCGTTCAAGGGCCAGGTGCTGAACCAGACGGCGATGTTCTGGTTCGACAAGACCAAGGACATCTGCCCCAACCACGTCATCGAGGCGCCGGACCCCAACGTCGTCATCGCCCGGCGGCTCGACATGCTGCCGGTCGAGATGGTGGTCCGCGATTACATCACCGGGACCACCGAGACCAGTATCTGGCCGATGTACGAACGCGGCGAACGGCTGCTGTACGGCCACCCGTTCCCGGAAGGGCTGATGAAAAACCAAAAACTGCCCGAAACCATCATCACCCCGACCACCAAGGCCGCCCAGGGCGAGCACGACGCGCCGATCACGGCCCGGGAAATCGTCGAGCACCGCCTCCTCGGCCAGGAGCAGTGGGAGGAGCTGGCGCGTCTGTCGCTGGCGGTGTTCGCCCGCGGCCGCGAAATCGCCGCCGACAACGGCCTCATCCTGGTCGACACCAAGTACGAGTTCGGACTCGACGCCGACGGCCGCATCACCCTGGCCGATGAAATCCATACTCCCGATTCGTCGCGCTACTGGATCGCCGACACCTACGCCGAGCGCATGAACGGGGGCCAGGAACCGGAAAGCCTGGACAAGGAGTTCCTCCGGCTTTGGATCGCCGGGCGCTGCGACCCCTACAACGAGCCGATCCCCGAGATTCCACCTGAGACCCTGATCGAGTTTTCCGAAAAGTATGTCCATTTGTACGAACAGGTGACGGGCCGGACGTTCGATAAACCGGACCTGGGCATCCCGATCAAGGACCGCATCCACGACAGCTTGGCCAAGGCGCTGCCGGAATTCTTCGGCTCATGACCGCAACCCGGACAGCCCCTTTGCCGCGCCGCTGCTCCCGCCGGCGCTTGCCCTGGGCCGGCGTTGCCGCCGTCTTGTCGTTGCTGGTCCTCGCCGCCTGCCAGCACGACGGGTCCGGGGGGCTGACCCTGAGCGAAATCTTCGAAGAAACGCCGCAGCCGGTCCGCGCTTCCAAGCACATGATCGTCGCCGGCCATCCCCTGGCCGCCGAAGCCGGGCGGGACATGCTGCGCAAGGGCGGCGGCGCCATCGATGCCGCCATCGCCGCCGAGATGGTGCTGGGCCTGGTCGAACCGCAATCGTCGGGCATCGGCGGCGGCGCCTTCCTGATGCATTACGCCGCCAAGTCCGGCGCCATCGACGCCTATGACGGCCGCGAGACGGCGCCCAAGTCGGCTAACCCTTATATGTTCCTCGACGGCACCGGCAAGCCGCGCGACCGCCGGGAAGCCGGCCTCGGCGGCATGGCGGTCGGCGTGCCGGGGCTGCTGCGGATGCTCGAAATGGCCCACAAGGAGCACGGCCGCCTGCCCTGGCGGGACCTGTTCAAGCCGGCCATCGAGCTCGCCCGCAAGGGTTTCCCGATCTCGAAACGCCTGGCGCGGTTGATCGCCGGGGCAAAAGGCCTGCGCGAAAGCCCCGTCGCCGGCGTCTATTTCTTCGACAACGACGGCACGCCCAAGGCCGAGGGCGCGTTGCTTAGGAACCCCGACCTCGCCGATACCCTGGAGCGCGTCGCCCGGGAAGGCGCCGGAGCCTTCCATGGCGGCGACATCGCCAAGGCCATCATCAAGGCCGTCGGCGGCGCGCCCCGCAACCCGTCCGGGATGAAAGTCGGAGACTTGGAATCCTACAAGGCCAAGAAGCGCCCGCCGGT
>JADFNT010000274.1 GCA_022563215.1 Pseudomonadota bacterium | reverse complement strand
ACATAAGCCGGCAGGCCGATGGCATAAACGGCCAACGCCGCCGCCGTCGCCACCGTTTCGGCGGGACCAAAAGCGCCGCGTTCGAACAGCACCCGGACCACCGGCACGGCGATGACCATCAAGGCCGCCGCCGCCGGCAGGGTCAGCAGGAACGAGAATTCCAGGGCCCGGTTCTGGCTGTGCAGCGCCGCCTTTTCCTCGCCGGCCCGGACCTGGCGGGACAACAGCGGCAGCAGCGCCGTGCCGACGGCGACGCCGACGACGCCCAGCGGCAGTTGATTGACCCGATCGGCGAAAAACAGGTACGAGATCGACCCGGACGGCAGAAACGAGGCGATGATCGTGTCGATGACCAGGTTGATCTGGTAGATGCCGGCGCCGACGGCGACCGGCGCCATGCGTTTCAACAGCACCTTGACGTCGCCGGTCAGCCGGGGAAGCCCTAAGCGAATCCACACGCCTTCCCTTACGCAAGCCGCGTACAGCCAAATGAACTGAACCCCACCCGCCGCCGCCACCCCCCAGGCCAGCGCGTGGCTGGGGGTTTCGGTGAAATTCGCCAACCCCAGGATCGCCCCGATCAGGCACAGGTTGAGCAAAATCGGCGTCGCCGCGGCGGCGGCGAACCGGCCGAGCGAATTCAAGACCCCGGCCATCAGCGAGACCAGGGCAATAAACAACAAATACGGAAACGTGATCCGGGTCAGTTCCACGGCCAGGTCGAACTTGGCCGCGTCGCCTATGAAGCCAGGCGCGAAGCCCAACATCACCAGCGGCATGGCCAGCTCAATGACGCCTACGAAAATCAACAGGGCCCAGAAAAGGACGCTGAAGGCGGCCTCCGCGAACGCCTTGGCCGCCTCGATCCCATCCTCCTCGACGCGGCCCGCGAACATCGGCACGAAGGCCATCGAGAACGCGCCCTCGGCGAACAGGCGGCGGAACAGGTTGGGGAACTTGAAGGCGACGAAAAAGACATCCGCCCCGGCGCCGGCGCCGAGCACGGCGGCAATCAGGATATCGCGCAGGAAGCCGAGCACCCGGCTGATCAAGGTAAAGCCGCCGACGGTGGCGATGGAACGCAAAAGCACCATAGGCGCCTCAATACCGGTTTTTTGTGTCCTCGAAAAGGCAGGGGCCTGGTAAGTGAGCGAGCCCCCTACCCCGCCGCCTCGATGCCTTCGGCGGCCGGGGTTTTCTTGCCCTTGGCCCGCTTCGCCTTGGCAGCCGGTTTCTTGGCCTTGTTCTTGGTGGATTTCCCTTTCCCCGGCTCCTCGGCCCCCGGGGAAACGGCCCCCGGAGAAACGGCATCGAGCAGGCGTTGGCGCAACACGGCGATTTTTTCCTCCTGCTCCACCTTCAAGCCGAAAATGTCCCTGACGTAGAACACGTCCACCACGCGCACCCCGTAGGTGGAGATATGGGCGCTTGATATCTGCAGGCCCGATTCGGTCAGGGCCCGGGTGAGGTCGTGAAGCAGGCCGGGGCGGTCGCGGCCGTTGATTTCGATCACCGTCAGGCGGTTCGACGCCTTGTTGTCGATCAGCACCCGGGGCGGCACCTTGAAGGCGCCGGCGCGCCCGGGAGTCATTTTTTCCTGTGCCGCGGCCAGTTCCCGGGCCGGGTGCAGGCGGCCGGAAAGGGCGTCCTCGATGCGCCCGCAAAGCCGTTTCAGCCTGTCCTTGGCGGCAAAGGCATGGTTCTTGGCGTCCTGAATCCAGAACGTATCGAGCGCCATGCCGTCGGTCAGGGTCATGATCTTGGCGTCAACGACCGACGCGCCGGACAACGCCATGGCGCCGGTGATGGCGGCGAAAAGGCCCGGATGGTCCTGGGCGTAAATGATGATTTCCGTCACGTCACGGGCGGCATCGACCCGGGTTTCGATGTGCAGTTTCTTATCGCGTTCTTCGGCCTCGCGGATCAGGTGGGCGTGGCGCGACAGGGTTTCGGCATCGAAGGACAGCCAGTAATCGGGAAACCCGCGGGCGAAATGGGTCTCGATCTCGCTTGTCGGCCAATCCGACAGTATTTCCGCCAACGCGGCCTTCGACTGCTCGACCCTTTCCGGGAGCCGGTCGGCCAGGGTGCCGCCGGAAAGCTCCTCCTGGGCGCGGTAATAAAGCTCGCGCAGAAGCCCGGCCTTCCATTCGTTCCAGACGTTGGGACCGACCGCCTTGATATCGGCGACGGTCAGGATCAAGAGCAGCCTGAGGCGTTCCGGCGACTGCACCACGGCGGCGAAATCGGTGACGGTCTTGAGGTCGTAGACGTCGCGCTTGAACGCCGTGTGGCTCATCAACAGGTGATGGCGCACCAGCCAGGATACGGTTTCGGTTTCCCACTCGTTGAGGCCGAGCCGGGGGCCAAGCTTGGCGGCGATATCGGCGCCGAGCTCGGAATGATCGCCGCCCCGGCCCTTGGCGATATCGTGCAACAGGACGGCAAGGTAAAGTGCCCGGAGCGACTGCACCTCGCCGATCACCGAACACGCCGCGGGGTGTTCCTTCTTGAGCCGGCCGTCCTCGATTCCCTTGAGGATGCCGATGGCGCGGATGGTGTGCTCGTCGACGGTGTAGACGTGATACATGTCGTATTGCATCTGCGCGACGACGCGGCCGAAATCGGGCAGGAAACGGCCCAGCACCCCCGCTTCGTTGAGCCGCATCAGGGTAACCTCCGGGTTCTTGCCGGTCAGCATCTCCATGAACAGGCGGTTGGCCTCCGGGTCCTTTTGCAGCTTGGCGTCGATGAGCTTCAGGTTCTGGGTCACCTTGCGCAGCGCATTGGGATGGATGTCGGCGTCGTGCTCCTGGGCAAGGTGGAAGAGCCGCAACATTTTCACCGGGTCTTTCTTGAACGCGCCCTTTTCCTCGACCGCCACGCGGTCGCCGTCGAAAACGAAACCGTCGATCTCGCGCTTCTTGAAGACGAAGCTCGGCAGCCGGAAAAGCCGCCGGCTTTTCTTTTGTTGTTCCTCGAGGACGGCGCAGAGAATCCGGGTCAGGTCGCCGACGTCCTTGGCGATCAGGAAGTAATGCTTCATGAACCGCTCGACGCCCTGGACGCCGGCGCGGTCGGTGTATTTCATGCGCGCGCCGATCTCGTTCTGGATGTAGAAGGTCAGGCGCTCCTCGGCCCGTTCGCTCAGGTAATGCAGGTGGCAGCGGACGTTCCACAGGAACTTCTCGGCCTTGGCGAACAGGCGCACGTCCGCGGCCGTCAGCACGCCCAGTTCC
>JADFNT010000273.1 GCA_022563215.1 Pseudomonadota bacterium | reverse complement strand
GGTTTCCTCCAGGTATTCCATGATCGGGATGGACTGGGTCAGGACGGTATCGCCGTCGACCAACGTCGGCACCACCGCCGACGGGTTGAGGTCCAGGTATTCCGGTTTCTTGAGGTCGCCGGAACCGCGTCCGCCGACGACATAAACCGGCTCGTACGGGATTCCCTTGAGCGCCAGCGCGATCCGGGCCCGATAGGCGGACCCCGATTGAAAGAACGTGTAGAGTTGCATTGAACACCCCCTAAGGAACGGCCCGGGATCACACGCGGGATCATACATGGGTTTCCTTTTCGCCAATGTTAAGTATTTATGACAGGCGGCGGGGTTGAGAGGAGAACCACCGATGGCCGACGGCGAACCGAAATCGAAAACCAAGCACAAACCGAAAGCCGACTTCGACGCCCGGGCGACGGCGGAGATGGAGCAACACCTGCCGGTGCCGGACTGGAGTCTCTGCCAGAAACTCGCCCTGACCGCCCGCATGCTGGCCGGCGAGGAGCACGGCTCGGCCCTGGCCGGCCAGATCACCGCCCGCGGCGACGATCCGGCGACTATGTGGACGGCGCGCTTCGGCCTCGGGCTCGAGGAAATCCGCGCCGCCGATTTCCTGCTCGTCGATGACGACCTGAACGTGATCGAGGGCGACGGCATGGCCAATCCGGCGAACCGGTTTCATTTGTGGATATACCGCGCCCGGCCTGACGTTAGATGCATCGTCCACACTCATCCGCCCTATTGTTCGGCCCTGTCCATGATCGGCGTGCCGCTGCAGGCCGCGCACATGGACACGTCGATGTTTTATGAAGACTGCGCCTGGCTGGAGACGTGGCCGGGCCCGCCCATCGGCGACGAGGAAGGGGAACTGATCTCATCTGCCCTGGGCGACAAGAATTCCGTGCTTCTCGCCCATCACGGCCAGTTGGCGGCCGCGGCCACGGTCGAGGAAGCGGCGATCCGGGCGATATTCATCGAGCGCGCGGCGCGGTTGCAGCTTCTGGCCATGGCGGCGGGGAAAATCCAACCGCTGCCGCCCGAGGCCGGGCGCCAGGCCCACGACTACCGCCTCAAGCCGCAATCCCTCAACGCCACGTTTCATTATTACGCCCGCCTGGTGCTCGGCGACGAGGCCGAGTGCCTGGAGGAAGACTAAGACTTACGTCGTATCCACCCTGGGCGTTGGGGCGGCTCTCAGCACGTGCTCGCGCCAGGCGATGAAGGCGGTGGCGCCGAAGATCATGGCGCCGCCGATCCAGGTGTATTGGCCCGGGACCTCGCCGAAGGCCAAAAAGGCGATCACCGAAATCCAGATCAACTTCAAAAAATCGATCGGCGCCACGGCGTGGGTCTCGGCGATGCGGAGCGCTTCGGTCATCGCCATCTGTCCGGCGCCGCCCAGCAGGCCGATGACCAGCAGCCAGCCCCATTGCCAGTCCGTCGGCCACTGCCACACCCACAGCGCCGGGATCAGCGACAGCGGAGTCATTATCAGGGACATGTAGGCGATAATGGTGACGCTGGATTCGGTCTTGCCCAGGGACTTGATGATGACCATGCAGATGCCCCAGCCGAAGGCGGCGAACAGCACCAGCATCGGCCCCAGCCCGATGCTCCCGAACCCCGGCCTTAGCACCACTATGGTGCCGGCGAAGCCGAATGCGATGGCGATCCAGCGCCTCGCCCCGGCCCTTTCGCCGAACACCGCCATGGCCAGGACGGTGGCGAAGATGGGGGCCGAAAACATCAACGCCGTGACTTCGGCCAGCGGCGTGATGGAAAGGGCGAAAAAGAACGCCATCATGCAGGCCAGGTTCAAAACCCCGCGTAGACTCAAAAGACCGAAACGCCGGGTCTTGAGCGGCGCCCACCCGAGCTTGATAAACCACGGCAGGACGATGACGAACCCGAACAGAAGCCGGAAAAAGGCGATCTCGAACGGGTGCAGGTCGCCCGAGACATGGCGGACGGCGGCGTGCATGGCGCTCATGCAAAGCGTGAACAGGGCCATCCACAGGATGCCCCGGAGGTTGTCCCGGGGCGGCGGCGCGGTCGTTGCTTCGGGCATGGGGGCCTTGAATCCTTGGTGCGTCGGCGCTTGGGGCCGGGGCGGGGTGGTAAGAAAGACGGGGGTTGGCCTAAACTGGCGTTCCCGGACACTGTACATAAAGAAGCACCCCGCCATGTCAACCGAAGGAAAAATCACCGAACACTGGACCCATGGGTCCCTCGCCGAGGCCATCATGGCGGCGCTCGAAAAGGCGGGAGTCGACACCGCCAGCCCGAGCGTCGGCGACCTGGAACCCATGGACCACCTGCACGGCGGCGGCGCCGAGGCGACCCGGGGCCTGCTGGCGAGGCTGTCGCCCCGGTCCGGCTGGCACATCCTCGATATCGGGGCGGGCATCGGCGGGCCGGCGCGGCTTATGGCCTCGGAATATGGCTGCCGGGTAACCGGCATCGACCTGACGCAGGAATTCTGCGACGTGGCGGTGATGCTGACGGAAAAGACCGGGCTTGATGACCGGGTGTCGTTTAAGCGGGCCAACGCCCTCGACCTGCCGTTCGACGACGCCAGCTTCGACGGAGCCTATTCCCAGAACGTGTCGATGAACATTTCCGATAAGGCGGCGTTTTACGGCGAAGCCTTCCGGGTATTGAAGCCGGGCGGGTTGTTCGCCGCCGCCGAAATTGCCGAAGGCCCCGAGGGGCCGCCGTTTTTCCCGGTCCCCTGGGCGTTGACGCCGGAAAACAGCCACCTGTCGAAACTCGATGAAATTAGCGACTTATTGGCGGCCGCCGGCTTCCGGGATATCGAGATCATCGCCCGAACCGCGGCCATGATAGATTTTCACCAACGCACCCGGGAGCGCATCGACGCCGAGGGCGAACCGGTCTTGAGCCCCAAGGTGATAATCGGCAAGGACGCCGAGGAAAGACTCAAGAACTCAGTCCGCAGCGTCGCGGAAAAACGCGTCATCCCGCTCGAGGTGGTCTGCCGGCGGCATTGACAATGCCCCGGCCTGCCCCTATTTTCCGCGCCTCGGTTCACCCCAACCCGGAGCCTACGGCCATGAAGGTCAGGAATTCGCTGAAATCGGCCAAAACCCGCGACAGGAACTGCGTCGTCGTGCGCCGTCGTGGCCGCGTCTTTGTCATCAACAAGCGCAACAAGCGGTTCAAGGCCCGCCAGGGCTGACCGGCCCGCATCGGGCTTGACGCACCGTTTATGCGCTGTATATGCGTCCGGGGGAAAACCGC
>JADFNT010000272.1 GCA_022563215.1 Pseudomonadota bacterium | reverse complement strand
ATGGTTGCCGAAAAGCCGGAGAAGAAAGAATCGGGCGGCCCATCACCCGACATGGGCGGCATGGGCGGCATGGGCGGCTTCTAGTCCCCAACCGACCCCAAGACCCAACGAATCAGGGCCGCGCCTTCGGGCGCGGCCCTTTTTTTCGGCCCCTCGCCGCCCTAAGATGGTTGACGCGCCTTGACAGCGCGGCGAACGGCGGACTAGCACTTAAAAAATCACCCGTTGAAGTCAATCCAAAGATTTTGAATGATGAGGATGTTTCAGCAGTTCCGCACGGCGTTACGGCGTCGGGCGGCCCTCAAGGCTCGCTTCGACATTAAGAATCCAACCGAGGCGGTCGAGGAATCCTGTGTCGTCTCCTACGGCCATCCCAACCCCGCCGTTGCCCTGGCGGCGTGGTCACGGGTGGCGATGGCGATCCGTCTTTGGCGCCACCATGCCCGCCAGGGCGCGGTCCTCGATTTCGGCGCCGGCTCCGGCGAAATCTCTCATTTCCTCGGAACCGGCCAAGACTACCATTTTATCGAAGCCGACCCCTCGCTTGCCGGCGCGCTCGGGTCGTTCGTTTCCCATGCCAGGCACGAAGTCCTGGAAGACTTGCCGGCGGGCGCCTTCGCCTGCGTCATGGCGCTTGATTCCCTCGAGCACAACGATGATGTCGCCGCCATCGTCGACCGCCTGGCCCTCGCCCTGGCTCCCGGCGGGGTGCTGATCGTCTCCGGGCCGACGGAAAACGCCTTGTACCGCCTGGCCCGCGCCATCGCCCGCTTTCGGGGGGAGCATTTCCACAAAACGACGATCTACCACATCGAATCGGTCCTCGCCGAACGGTTCACCCGTTTGGAAATGCACGGCGTGCCTTTCGGCCTGCCGTTGTTTCGGGTATCCGCCTGGCGTCTCCCGGCCTTGGCTTCCGGTCCCTAGGTCCCTAGCGCCAAGCCAAGTTCAACAGCCCGCCCCGCATGCCCAGCCAACGCCCCGCCGCCAGGTTCAGGTTGAGTGTCGACACCGCGAAGGCCACGGCGGTGGCGATGGCCGCGCCCATGATGCCGAAAAACGGGATCAGCGCCAGGTTCAAGGCGACGTTGGCGGCGACGTTGGCGCTCATCAAAAGGCTCTGCCGGCCCGGCGATCCGGCCTGCAGCAGCGCATGATCGAGGGGGATAAACGCCGCGTAAACCAGCAGGCCCGAAACCAATACCCACAACACCGGGGTACTCTGGGGCACCAGTTGGTCGGGGAAAAAGGGTTCCAGATACGGGAAAATCACCACCACGGCGCCAGCCGCGGCAACGTAGATGGCGGCACTGAGACCGGCGGTTCGGCGGCAGAAGCCGACGATCGGTCCCTTTTCACTGGCCGCGAAAAGCCTCACCAGCACCGGATTTGCGATCGTGCGCACGACGCTCGGCACTTGGTACAACCCTTCTATGAACAGCGCCGCGAAGCTGTAGATGCCGACGGCATGGTCGGAAACAAAAACGCCGAGCATGATGATATCGACGCGGATGTAGGATTCCGCCAGGAAACCGTTGACGAGCGCCTTGGTGCCGAAGCGGAAATGATTGGCCAGCCAATGGCGGAATTCCGCTCCCCCGCCGAAGCCCGCGAGCGGCGGACGGAGGACCCAGAGAAGCCCCGGCAGCAACGCCACCTCGGCAATGGTGAAGCTGGCGCCCAGCATATAGCCCGGCAGGCCCAGCGCCGCGATACCCAGGCAGCTTGCCAGGATGACGGAGACACGGAACGCCTGGCCGGCGGCGAAGGCCTTCATCCGCCGCCGCCCGTTGAGGATGCCCATCAAAACCTTGTTGAGGGCGAAAAACAGAAGCCCCGGCGCCGCCATGGCGATGCCCCGGCCGACGGCTTCGCTATCGGCCAGCCGGCCGATGGGACCGGAAAGGGCGAAGATCAGGATCGCCGTCAGCAGCCCGGAACCCAACGCCAGCCACAGCGCCGCCGCTGACAACACCTCCAGCCGTTCGGGAAGGTCCGGGTATTCGGCGTTGTGCTTTTGCACCGAATCATGAAGGCCCATGACCGCCAGTTGGGCGGTGACGATGTAAACGGCGTAAATCTGGTTGAAGACGCCCAGCGTTTCGATACCGAAATGCATGGCGATGAAGAAATTCAGAATCACGCCGGTGGCCGCCATGATGGCGAAGGCGGCGTAATTCCAGGCGGTATCGGTCAGGAACTTTCCGTCAAACCGTGATGGGGTATCGGCCATGATTTAAACGGCGTCTCAGTAAAGTTTCTCTATGGAATTGATCCGGGTCAGGACTTCCTCGAGATTGAATCCCGTGTGCCTGGCGAAATCGTCGAGCTCGGCCATGTTGGGCTTGTTGTCCCGGGCGGTCATGGCGAGCGCCTCCGCGCGGGTGATCAGGCCTTCGCGCACCTGGTTGCTGCGGAAGGTGTCGTATTCGGAAAACCCGGCGACGGTGTAATAGATGTAGTTGATGAACGCCGTATAGCCGTCGCCGATGCGCCACGTCGTCGCGCGGCCGTCCGCCGTCTCCCAGCCGTATTCCTGTTGCAGGGTCCGGTTGATGACCTCTTCGTCCCATTTGATGTAGTGGTAAAGGTGCACGAAGTCCTCTTTTTCGATGAAACTGGTGAAAAAGGACCACAAACCGTCGACAAAGGATTCGTTGAAATAGCGCGGGTTCATCAGGTATTGCCAAGCATACCATGAAAACAGCCCGACCTTGTTGGCCGGCGACATGGCGAACAGCCTTTGCCCGTGCCGGTTTTCGCGCACGCCGGCGAAACCGGTCTTGAAGTCGGTTCGTTCCAGTTCATTGCCGCTGCAGAAGAAGACCAGGGGAATGCCCGTCTCCTTCCGGAGTTCCCGGCAGTAGTGGTAGAAGAACTTGTCGCCGGCCGTGAACAGCGGCACCATGCCCAGCTTCGGCCGCTTCAGCCAGGCGAAGATGTTCTTGCGGATGTAACGCCGCTTGCGCGGGATATCGGCGGCGCGGAGCACGTGCTCGATGCCCAGCTTGCCGCAAATCCGGGCCTGGTTGCGCCGGGCGATGCCGGTCACCATGCCCCAGTCGTAGGTGAGCGCGATGGGGTTCATGCGGAACTCGGTCTTGATCAGGTGCAGCCCGTAGGAGCTGTCGCGCCCGCCCGAGAAGCCGACGATGCAGTCGGGGCTGCCGTCGGTGCTTCGATGCCGGGCGAGCACCTCCTCCATGGCGTCGCGCCCCAACAAATCCTGCGGTTTGTGGTCGCGGCAGAAGTTGCACAC
>JADFNT010000271.1 GCA_022563215.1 Pseudomonadota bacterium | reverse complement strand
GGTCACGGGGGAAGGAGGCGTGACAAGAATACAAAGAGACACGATTGCGTACCTGGTGATTTCGGCTTTCTGCATCCTGATGCTGGCCTGGGGAATCCCCACCTACACGCCCCCCTATCCGGGCTATGGCGCGTCACCGGCCCTGGTGCCGAATGTTTCCGTATCCGTCATTTTGGTGATGTCGTTTCTTGTCTTGGGGCGCAATGCCGTTTCCATGTTTAAGGGCAAGGAATTGCCGCCCGGAGAAAGTGAATATCCCGAAGACGCGCAAACAACCGGCTTCACGCAGGTCGGCAGGGTTAACCTGTCCCATCTTCTCGGCTTCATGGTTCCCTGTGCCTTGTTTGTCATCGCCATTGAATACATCGGCTACATACCCGCTTCATTTCTGTTCATGCTTGCCATTCAGTATGCGATCGGCATGAGAACATTGGTTCAGCCGATCATCGTCTCTTTCGCCACCGTCGCGGTTTTGTACGTGATCATGCGTTACGGCTTCGGCGTTCCCATTCCTGGACCCCAGCTTTTTTAAACAAACATAAAAAAAACCGGAATTTCTAACCATGGAAATGATCATCGCGGGATTGCTGGATTCCATCACACCAAATAGCCTGATGTTCGTATTTGCGGGCGTCGCCATTGGCGTTTTGATCGGCGCAATCCCCGGCATCAACGGCCCCATGGCCATCGCGCTGTTTATTCCGGCCACCTACTACATGACCGCGCTGACCGCAATCGGGTTTCTGATCGGCCTCAACAAGGGAGCATTTTTTGGCGGCGCTGTTTCAGCGGTGCTGCTGCGAACACCGGGCACGCCCGAGGCGGCGGCAACTGCGTGGGATGGCTATCCGCTCACCCAGCAAGGCAAGGGTGAGAAAGCATTGAGGATGGCGCTTTACAGTTCCGTTGCCGGCGATGTCCTTTCGACCGCGGTCCTGATCGCCATCGCCGCCCCTCTTGCCGCCGTTGCGCTGTTCATGGGGCCGGCGGAGATATTCGCGCTTATATCGCTGGCGTTGACGGTGATCGCGGGTATCGGCACCAGTTCCATCTCCCGCGGTCTCATCGCGGCGGCATTTGGGCTGCTCGTGGGCATGATCGGCACCGAGCCCGTCACGGCATTACCCAGGCTGACCTTCGACATCTATCAGCTAGGCGCGGGGGTGAAGTTGATTCCCGTGGCGATCGGCCTGCTGGCGTTCTCGGAGATATTGATCCAGCTTGAAAAAATCGTGATCAAAGGCGTCGGTGCGCACGCGCCGAATGTGTTTTCGGACAAGAAGGAGGACCGCCTTCTTTCGTGGAAGGAATTCATCGGTAATGCCAAAACACTGTTGCGGGGGACCGCCATCGGAATCGGCGTCGGCGCCATGCCGGGCCTTGGCGCGCCGGTCGCGTCCTTCATGTCTTATGACCAAGCGATGAAGCGCTCAAAAAAACCCGAGGAATTCGGCAAAGGCAGCCTCGAGGGGATTGGGGCATCTGAGTCCGCCAATAGCGCGGTCGTCGCGGCCAGCCTGATTCCGCTGTTTGTCCTGGGCATTCCCGGCAACCTTGCCGTTGCGATGTTGATGGGCGCTTTCATGATTCACGGGATGCAGCCGGGGCCGCTGATGTTCCAGGAAAACGCCCGGCTCATGTACGGTGTTTACGGCAGCCTCGTCATCGCCAGTTTATTCCTGCTCATCATCGGTCGTTTGGGTCTGAAACTGTTTTGCAAGGCCGTGGAAATTCCGGCGTCGATCCTTTACCCCATTATCATTTTTACCTGCATCATGGGATCCTACCTGGGCCAGTCTTCGATGTTTGACGTCATCGTCATGCTGACATTCGGTGTCATCGGGTACTTCATGCGTAAATTTGATTTTTCGTATGTCGCCTTCCTGATCGGTTTCATCCTTGTCCCCGAATGGGAACGCGCCTTGCAGCAGGTGGTGATCATTTCACAGTTCGATACCTTCATGTTCTTCCGCCGTCCTGTTGCAGTGGGGCTTATGGCCCTGGCCTTCTTCGTCATCGCAAAGACATTCTGGGCAGGTCTGAAAGCAAAAAAATAGCTGCGCGATGCCGACAACGGCCCTGTCGAATCAATCTTGCCGATTTTGTCATCTGTACGACATTAGTGCCCGTAACCCGTTGATATACTCAAGCGATTGAACTGATTTAACGACGTCTCCAAAGGATACCACCGGGCTCAGGCACTCGTTACCCGTGATCCGGTGATCCAAAAGTAAAAAAGCGAGGATACGAAAATGGCAGAAAATCTCCCGGGCGACGGCTGGTTCCTGCCTTGGGTGTCCCCCGCGGAACTGAAAAAGAAGCTCGGCGACTACACCGCGCCAAAGGGCCTGTACGAAAAAACAAAAAACATGCCGTTTCTAGGCTCCGTTTCGTGCAACGTCGATAAACTGGTCGCCGGCCAGTGGACCGAGATCATCCTCGATTACACGGTCGGGGCGTCGGGAATCGCCGACGGGGCGTGGATCAAGGCGACCTTCAAGTTCTATTCGGATTGGGCGCTTTTCCAGACCGCCGATCCGGCCGCCGCCAATTACGTTTCGGCGGAATACCACGCCGGACCCTGCGTCGAGGGGCAGAGCCCGGCGACGGTTCAGTCGCTCAAGGTGCGTTTCGACCAAAAGGGCCACGAGCGCCCGTTCCAGAAAGCCATTATCGTCGACACCGTCGACGGTTACCTGAAGCCCGGCGACCACATCATCATCCGCCTGGGCGACCGCCGGGGCGGCGGCCCGGGAACCCGGGTCCAGACCTTTGTCGAGAAGGGCTTCCTCTTCCGCTTTTACATCGATCCCCTGGGGACATCGCGGTTTTGCGACATTCCGGGCGACATTGTCATCGACATCGTGCCCGGCAAGCCGTCGCGGCTGGTGATCACCGGATCGCGGCTGCTGCGTCCGGGCGAGCCCCTGACCCTCGGCGTGCGCGCCGAGGACGAATGGGGAAATACCGCCTTCGACGAGCAGGAGTCGGTATTGCTCACCGCCAGCCGGGACGGCGAGAACGTTTTCGAGAAGTCGGTTGACCTGGCCACCGAAGGCTGGGCATTCGCCGAGATCGAGGGTCTGCCGACCGACCAGCCCGGCGAAATCGAGATCACGGCGGCCATGGCCGGCAAGCCCGAGGTCGCGAATGCCGCCTTTTACGTGACGGTGGATGACGCCTCACCGGCGCCCCGGCTTTTTTACGGCGACCTGCACGTCCATTCCGACGGCACGGTGGGAATCAACTCAACCACCGACAA
>JADFNT010000270.1 GCA_022563215.1 Pseudomonadota bacterium | reverse complement strand
CCCTCGAAGAACGTGCCGCCCTCCTTGTATCCGTGATACATGACCACGCCGTTGGCGTAGCGGAAGCGCAGGCCCGTCTTCGCTCCGTCTTCGGGCGGCGTGACTTCGACCGGTCCGCTGGTGTCCATGTCGAGGGCCCACTGGGCGATGTCGAAGTGATGCGCGCCCATGTCGGCCAGGCTGCCGCCGGCGTACTCGCGGTACTGGCGCCAGGCGGGGAGGTGGCCATGAATCCCCTTGGGGCAGAGAATGTGGTTATAGCCGCGCGCAGGAGCCGGGCCGAGCCAGAGATCCCAGTCGGTGCCGTCGGGCGTGTCTTCGGTGGGCAGGTCGCACGGTTTGGGCGGCGGCCCGACGCCGACGCGCACCGTCTTGACCTCGCCGATGCGGCCATTGCGGATCAGCTCGCAGGCGAGGCGAAACTTGCCGCCGAACTCGGTGCGCTTAAATATCGGCATCATCCGCCGCCCCACCGCAACGGCCCGCTTTATATTGGTCTCATGGGGGCGATGATGGTGCTTTATTGCGTGGCTTTGCTGGATATCAGCTACGATCCCCAGACATCGGCGCCGATGCCGTGTTATGGCGGCACGGGGTTCAAGGTGATTGCTGAGATGGCCGATGCGGTCGCCGGCAAGGGCTGCTAAATTGCGAGAATTTTAAGAACCCTCGCTGAGTTCCAGTCAGTTCATCACCTGTCCGGCGACAATCCCGGCCAGGATGATCAAGCCGAAATTCCGGTTGGATTTAAATTTTGCCAAGCAGTTCTTGGGATCGGTAATTTCGACGGTCCTGATTTGCCATGCCAGTTGGGAGGCGCCTATGCCGAGCGCCAGATAATACGGCCATGGCATTTCCGCTAAATAACCGGTCATGGCCAATAAACAGACGGTAATGGCGTAAAACCCGATAAGCCACGGCCCTGTTGCGGCGCCGAACTTCAATGCCGTCGATTTGACCCCGATCAGGATGTCGTCCTCCTTGTCCTGATGAGCGTAGATGGTGTCGTAACCGAGGGTCCAGAAAATTCCCGCCGCGTAAAGCGCCGCCGCCGAAAGGCCGAGGCTTCCCTTGACCGCCGCCCAGCCCAGCAGGGCGCCCCAATTGAACGTCAGGCCCAGAAACAGTTGCGGCCAATAGGTTATGCGCTTCATGAACGGATAAAGGACGATCAAAACAAGAGAACCGATTCCCAGTCCTATGGCGAAAGCATTGAACTGCAATAGCACCACCAACCCCAACAGAAGCTGAAAGCCCAAAAAAACTACCGCCTGGCGAACGCTGACTTGACCGCTGGGGATAGGCCGGGCCGCGGTGCGGGCGACGCGGGCATCGAATTCCCGGTCGACGATATCGTTGACAGTGCATCCGGCGCCGCGCATGACCAATGACCCGATGACGAACAAAACCAGCATTTTTCCGTCCGGCCACGAAGGCGATGCCAGGGAAAGGCTCCACCAGCAGGGAAGTAATAAAAGCCAGGTTCCGATGGGCCGATCCACCCGGGCCAATCGAAGGTAGGGGCGCGTTCCCTCGGGGGCCAGCCGGTCGATCCAGCTTTCATCGGGAACGTCGGTGGCACTGCTGTCGGGATTATCCATCATGGCCGAAACTATAACCGAAACCAGCTCCGGTTCGGGAAACAGAACCCGGGGAACCTTTCCGCCTTCCTTGCCGAAAGCGGCCCGAACCGTATGATGATAACAAGGTAATTACATTTTCCCGCCATGACCCCATACAAACCCAAAACTCGTTTGTTCGTGGATGCCGGCCTGACCGCGGGTGGCGGCTTGGAAATTACAGAAGCCCAGGCCTATTACCTGGGCCATGTCATGCGTCTCGGCACCGGCGACGGGGTCGTGCTGTTCAACGGCCGAGACGGCGAATGGTCGGCGGCGATCGACAGCCTGGCCAAGAAACAGGGTGCGCTGACGGTCGAAAAATTGTTGCGGCCGCAATCGGCGGAGCCGGGTCCGTGGCTGGCCTTCGCGCCGATTAAAAAAGCGTCGACCGATTTCATTATCGAAAAGGCGACGGAATTGGGTGTTTCCCGGCTATGCCCGGTTTTTACCAAAAACACCAACACCACACGTATCAACCCGGACCGCTTTCGCGCCCACGCTATCGAAGCGGCGGAACGATCCCAACGTCTGACGGTCCCCGAAATCATGGAGCCGCAAACGCTGGACCCATTGATCGCCGGTTGGCCGCCCGGCAGGATTCTCCTACATCTTGATGAAAGCGGCGGCGGCCGGCCTATTGCCGAGGTGCTGGCCGGATTGCGGGATCAAGGCGGCGGCGAACCGTCATGCGGATTCCTCAGCGGTCCCGAAGGCGGCTTTGATGCGAGTGAGCTTGACGCCCTCGGTAAACTGGACTTTGTTACCGGCGTCGATTTAGGCCCGCGTGTTTTGCGAGCGGACACGGCGGCGCTGTCGGCGCTGGCCTGCTGGCAGGCCCTCCTTGGCGGGGCGGCCGCTAAGCCTGTTCTTTAGCAATACGAGAAAGAGAAACCCATGGCCGGCGAAACGCCATCCCTCCAACAGCCCCTTGAAGGGAAGGAACAACTGATCGGCTATCTGGAAGCCGGATGCAAGCCGGAGAAAGACTGGCGCATCGGCACCGAGCACGAAAAGTTCGCCTATCACCTGGCCGACCTGAAGCCGCTTGAATACGAAGGCCCGGCCGGGGTGCGGGCGCTATTGGAAGGCCTGACCCGTTTCGATTGGCAGCCGGTGCTGGAGAACGGCAACCCGATCGCGCTATCGAAACCCGACGGCAGCTTCATCAGCCTGGAGCCGGCCGGACAGATCGAGCTTTCCGGCGCCCCGGTGGAAACAATTCATCAGACCTGCGACGAAGTCACAGGCCACCTGCAACAGGTGAAGGCCATCGCCCGTGAGTTGGGGATCGGCTTTCTCGGATTGGGTTACAGGGCCAAGTGGTCGGGCAAGGACTTGCCGTGGATGCCCAAGGGCCGCTACAAGATCATGCGCGAATACATGCCCAAGAAAGGCAAACTGGGGCTAGAAATGATGCAGTCCACTTGCACGGTGCAGGTCAACCTGGATTTCGATTCCGAAGCCACCATGGTGCAGATGTTCAGGATCGCGCTGGCATTGCAGCCGGTCGCCACGGCGCTCTGGGCGAACTCGCCTTTCAAGGAAGGAAAGCCAGCCGGGTTCCTGTCCTACCGCAGCCACATCTGGACCGACACCGACCCCGACCGCTGCGGCATGCTGCCGTTCGTTTTCGAGAACGGCT
>JADFNT010000024.1 GCA_022563215.1 Pseudomonadota bacterium | reverse complement strand
GCGATGATTTCCGTCCTGACGCTAATCGTCGGGGCGATCGTTCATTTCTTCGAGCGCCAAGCCGGCAACGACCATCTTGCGTGGGTCGTGGCCGGACTGGCCGTCTTCATGGTGCTGGCGATGTGGTTGTTTCCCGAGACCGGAAGAAAGAATGGTTCGAAGTCATAACGGCACCTGTGCCTCTGGATATATCCTCGCGTTCCGAAAGGCTCAACGCCAGCCGGGATCGGCGCCGTGGCGCGGGGCGGATGCCTCCGTGCGGCGCCAGCTGGAAATAAATTGACGATGAGGGCTTGCCAAACGCCCGCCCAATCGATCTCAACGACTCCCCTCGCTGCCAGCGATCCCACAACTCCGTCTTCTCCGCCGTACTGAACCCTCGACGATATCCTGGCTTCATCCGCGGACACTCCATCTTTGCGTTTAAGATAAAGTGTTGCGTCGATCAGTTGAGACCACCACCCAAAGCGGACATTCCGTCGCACACCCTGCCCATTGCGCTACCTTGACGGGAACGTGATTTGGCCGTCCCCGCTGGGTGTGAGAAAATTGATCCAATGTCCACACCATCTCTCAACCGGCGCCTGATCCTGCGGGGCGCCCTCGGTGCAACGGCGTCAGTGGTTACCGGCATGTCGCCCGCCCTGGCGGCGCTGCTGTCACGAACGCCGGGCCAGAGCGCCGGTCCTTTCTATCCGGCTCGCAAGCCCCTCGATAAGGATAACGATCTGGCTCAAGTAGCGGGGCGGCCCGGGCGGGCGAAGGGCGACCTCCTGCACATCTCGGGCCGGGTGCTGGATACCGATGGCCGGGCCGTCACCGGATCCAGAGTGGAGATCTGGCAGGCCAACACCTATGGGCGCTATGACCACCCCCGGGACTCCCGGGACGCGCCCCTCGACCCCGACTTCCAGGGTTTCGGCGCCGATACGGTGGCCGCCGACGGGTCCTATCGGTTCCGCACCATCAAGCCCGCGCCCTATCCGGCGTCGGCTGACTGGATGCGACCGCCCCACGTGCACTTCGCGGTCTTCGCCCCCGAGGCCGAGCCCTTCATCACCCAGATGTACTTCGCCGGTGATCCCCTGAACGCCCGCGACCGCCTGTTGAACGGCGTCGGCGATCCCTCCGCCCGGGCCCGGCTGGTGGTGGCGCTCGAAAATCCGCCTCCGGACCTGGAGCCCGGCTCCCGCGTTGCCTCCTTCGACATCGTGCTCGGGAAGACGCCCCCCGCTTAAGCCTGGATTCCCCAAGTGGTCCTCCCAGGTCGACGATGACGGTAGTATGATGCACTTTTCACAGTAATTCGGGCGCAACCCGGCGCGCCCGGGGACGTCCGCTTTGCCCCCGAAAGCAGACATAAACGATGGGTGCGGTTTATGTCTGCTTATGACCCGGAGCGGACCTTGGGCGAAATCGTTAATTCAGGATAGCCAGAAAGAGGCTAAACTTGTCAAAGAGGATAACCACAGGATGGGCACTAGATGGGTGACGGACGATTTGCGGTTCTATGCACAAATCTGTTCACCCGGTCTTGACTGCACTACCATCGGCATCAAGCCTATGCGACACCTATGCCCGTTTCTCCTATGTGCCTGCCTGCTGCTGACCGCCTGTCGTTCGCTGATCGATTTTCTCGCCTTTCATCCAGACGACTCCTACATTCTGCCATCCGGAGCCCTGCCATCGGGCACGGAAGAGATTTTCCTCAAAGCGGAAGACGGCGTCCGCATTCAGGCCTTGCACTTTCCCGACCCGTCATCCGACACCATCACAATTTATTTTCACGGCAACGCCGGCAATATTTATCACCGCCTAGATGACTACCAGCGACTGCGCCGATTGGGCACCAGCGTTTTCGCGGTCAGTTATCGGGGTTATGCGAAAAGCGAGGGCAGTCCCAGCGAGGCCGGAATCTATCGGGATGGAAAAGCCGCTTTCGATTATGTGACGAAGGTGATGGGGTTCCTTCCGTCCCGCATATTCATTTTCGGACGATCCATCGGCTCGACCGTCGCCACCGATCTGGCCCAGGACAAGGACATCGCCGGTCTTATCCTGGTTTCGCCGTTAAGCAGTGCGCGCGACCTGGCGGCCGCCATGGTATTGGAGTTCGCCACAATATTGTTCGTAGAAGCCTTTGAAAACGACAAGAAGATCAAACGTCTGAAAGCACCGCTTTTGGTCATACACGGAAACCGGGACGGGACCGTCCCGATCGGTATGGGCCGAATTGTATTTGATGCGGCGATCAGTCAAAAAACCTTTCATGAAATCGAAGGTGCGGGTCATAACGACTTATCCAGTCGGTTTGCGGATCGTTATTGGACAGCCATTTCGGTCTTTCTCAAGCAGTCCTCGAAAAACAGATAATGCCTCCCCCTTCCCGAACCGTTCAATTACACCAAGAAGCAACACCCCCGTGTGCGGTGGATAGGATTTTTCTGTCGGAATGTTCCTACGGCGATTTAGGATAAACCGCATGCCGATATTTGCGCGACGATCCGACGACATTCGTCTCCCGCGACCCCGACCCTGGATCGTGCTGGTGCTGGCGTTGCTGCTGACGGCCTGTGCGGCGGTGGCGCCGACCGCCCCGCCCCCGAGCCAAGCCTACCTAGGCGCGAAGACCGTCATTTTCGTCACCAGTAACGGATGGCACAGCGGCATCGTCGTGGCGAAGGCCGACCTTCCGCCCGATCGGCTTCCAGAGACGGTGGATTTCCCCGAGGCGCGTTTCCTCGAGTTCGGCTGGGGCGACGCCGTCTACTATCCGGCCAAGCAGCCGACCTTCGGCATGTCCTTGAAGGCCGCGCTCGTTCCGACCCCGGCCGTGGTTCATGTCGCCGGCCTGTGGGGGGAACCCGCGCGCGTCTACCCGAAAGCCGAGGTTGTTTCACTTCCGATCGACGACGAAAACTTCCGCCGTCTCGTCAATTTCGTCGACGCCAGCTTCGAGCGCTCCGGAGCCGCGCGCGCCGCCGCCACGGGACCAGGGCTCTACGCTACGAGCCGCTTTTATCCCGCAAAAGGCAGCTTTCACCTCTTCAATACCTGCAACACCTGGACCGCCCGCGCTCTCGCGGCCGCGGGGTTCGATGTCAGCGCGTCGGGGACGTTTCGTGCCGAAGCGCTGATGCAACAAGTGCGCGCCCTCGTCAGACCCCGATGATGCGGCCACCCCTTTGAGGTTGGCCGCTAATCCGCAGGATACTTAAGCCGATTTGAATGGATTTAAGGGGATTTCCGTACACCCCGTTATCGGAAAATCTCGGACTTCCAATTCACGTTCTTATGTCCGCTTTTGGCTATTAGCGGACATTCTGGGGCATGAGTTTTAATGTCCGCTTTACCCCCGAAAGCGGACATTCCCGAGCTCAGCTATCCTACTCGCCGGATCACGTTCTTAACTGTGCTGTCGTACCATTCGCCACCCCTGGCTGTTGGGATGCCACGGGCATTGAGGGCCTTGGCGATCCCCAGGCGGGAAGTCACCCCAAAAGCCCCGAATCCCGCCAAACCCCGAACCGCCGAAATAGGCGCGAAACCGCCCCAAGTGACCTTATTTTTGTAGGTAGCTTTGTAGGTACGCGGACAGTTTAAAGCTCAATATATTGTTATCATTCAATAAAATTGAATAATTGGCGGAGGGAGAGGGATTCGAACCCTCGATACGGTTGCCCGTATACACGCTTTCCAAGCGTGCGCCTTCAGCCACTCGGCCACCCCTCCAGGAATGGCGAAACCTAGCCGAGGCGTCCCCGGCCCGCAACGGTTTTGGGACAAGCGCTAGGACAAGAGCCTATTCCTCTTTATTGGCGTGTTCCCAATCGGCGATGAACTGATCGATGGCGTCGCGGGCCGGCTGGCAGGCCTCGCCCTGAATCTCGGCGCGAAGGTAGATCTGCACCAGGGTAAAGGCGGTTAGCGCCGCGTCGTCGCGCTTGCGCCGGGCTTCGGCGTGCAGCCTCTTGTATTCGTCGATGCCGCGCTTGAGCCCGATGACCTCAGGCTCGAAGATTTTGTGGACCCGGGCAATGTGTTCGGCGGTTAACAACGCCGCGTCGCGCACCGTTTCCGTGCGGAAGCATTGGCGGGCATACTCGATGATTTCGCCGGCGTCCCTGTTGAGCCGCCGGATTTCGCTTTTTGACCTGTCGCCGAACAGTCCGAACATGTTTCCCTCGCCTAACATGTTTCCTTCACCTTGAGCGATGATATAGCGTCAACCCCAACCGCCCAACCCCAGCAACGAGAGGACCGGACCCATGCCCCTGCAACGCCACGCCACGGACTTCGAAAACCTTGCGCCCGAGACCCTTGCCGCCTGGCGGGAGATCCCGCCGGCCATCGTCTCGGACTGCATGAACCGCACCCATTTCATGGCCGCCGCCATCAAGCCCCTGAAGCCCGGCACCGTGCTGGCCGGCCAGGCCCGCACGGTGACGTCCATGGTCGGCGACAACGGCATTTCGCACGCCGCCCTGGCGCTGGTGAACAAGGGCGAGGTCCTGGTCATCGACGCCGGCGGTTACCAGGACGTCGCCGTCTGGGGCTCCATCATGACCCATGCCGCCATGGCGCGTGGCATTGCCGGGGTGGTCATCGACGGCGCCGTGCGCGACGCCGCAGAAATCCGCAAATTGGGGTTCGCGTGCTATGCCCGCGCCAACGTGCCGTCTGGCCCGCACAAGGGCTTCGGCGGCATCATCGACGGGCCGATTTCGTGCGCCGGCTGTCCGGTCAAGCCCGGCGACATCGTTATCGGCGACGACGACGGCATCGCCGTGGTGCCGCTGGAATGGGCAGACGACATGCTGGCGGCGTCGAAGGAAAAGCTGGCCCAGGAACGCGATACCCTGAAACAAATCGCCGAAGGCAAGACCACGGCCGAGCTGCTGGGGATCGACGAGCCGGAAATGATCGGCGATTAGTCCGGAACTTCCCCCGGCGGCGGTTCTTCGAGCGCACCCTCGATCCATTCCCGCATAAGGGGCTGATCCAGGACCGCGTCGGCATAGGCTTGGGCTGCGGGATTCAAGTCCACGCCGTAGGTCCTGAACCGCGTCACCACCGGCGCGAACATGATGTCGGCGGCCGAAAAGCCGCCGCACAGGAAATCGCCGCCGGCGCCGAAACGCTGCCGCGCGTCGCGCCAGATTTCGCAGATGCGCTTAATGTCCCCGGCGACGCCTTCGCCCCTGTCTTCCCCCGGCCCCTGCCCGGGGAATTCGTTTTGCAGGTCCATGGGCATGTGGTTGCGCAAGGGCGCGAAGCCGGCGTGCATTTCGGCGCTGATGGCGCGGGCATGGGCGCGGGCGGCCCGGTCTTCGGGCCACAGCCCAGCCTCGGGATACAGTTCGGCCAGATATTCGATGATCGCCAGCGTCTCCCAGATCACCGTGTCGCCGTGCTTGAGCACCGGCACCAGGCCGGACGGCGAATGGGCCTCGATCCCGGCCCGGGTCTCGGGGCGCTTGAACCACACCATGACCTCGTCGAAATCGGCGCCGGTCCGTTTCAGCGCCAGCCAGCCGCGGAGGCTCCACGACGATGTGGTCCTGTTGCCGATGACGAGCGTGAAGCCGGACATGATTTACGGTCCTCCGGCGGAAAAAGGCGGAATCTATCTCTGAAGGTTGGGTTGCCAGCCAAATCGCAAAGGCGCATCATTCCAACGGGAAATACTGAATCCTAGGGAACGTAGACGAAATGACCCTCCAAAGGCAGTCAATTTCGGCGGAAACGGCGCCGGCTTCCGGTGCCGCTCCGGTTCCGGCCGGGACGGCTCGGAACGGCCTCCTGCTCGCGGGGTCGCTCGTCCTGGCGGCGGTGATGGTGCTGGCGGAACCGGCGACGGCAGCCGAACACGCCGCCGAAAAAGCCGGCGAAAAGGCTGATGAAAAGACTGGCGCAAAATCCGAGGCCGCCAAGCCCCTTGATCTCGAAGGCATCAGGGAGGCCATCGGCCGCGGCGAGGCGAAAAAGGCGTTGCTCCGGCTTCGGGTCATGGCCTCCCAGGGGAACCCGGATGCGCAACTCCTCCTGGGCGATCTGTTCATGGAGGGCCAGGGCATCTATCAGAACTATTCCATGGCCGGCAACTGGTACAAGAAAGCCGCCCAGGCCGGCAACGCCGATAGCCAGTTCAAGCTCGCCGGTCTCTACCTGAAGGGCCTTGGCGTACCTCTTTATATTGGCCGGAGCCGCGAACTGCTGATCAGCGCCGCCCAACAGGGCCATGCGCGGGCCATCGAAAGCCTGAAGAATCGGGGCATCGAGCCGCCGCCGATGATGGTCAAGGAAGGCGAAGATTCCAAAGACGGCAAAGGCAAGTAGGCCAGCGCCCGCGTAAACCTTCCGAGTCAAACGCCTAAGAGAATCAATCCCTTATACCTAGTGTGGTTAATTCCGCCAGCGATACGATTTGTGTTGCGGTGGCGATTCGGATTGGCTAGAAATTCCGCTAACGAAACGAATTGGCGAAACCCGGAAACCGGGAATGGGCCTACTAAGGGATGGAAATGGACCCGCAATTCACCGACCTGAAGGCGCTCGATATCTGGCGCCGCGCCCTCGTCTCCAGCGTCCGGCTGGATGCCCCGGACCTGTCGGCCCGGCAGATGGCACTGCTGTTGAGCGTCTACCTGACGCCGCCGCCGCACACGGTGCGCGGGCTGGCCCAGTCCCTGAAGGTATCGAAGCCGGCCATCACCCGCGCCGTCAACCGGTTGAGCGAGCTTGGCCTGGCGCGGCGCAAGACCGACGAGGCCGACCGCCGCAGCGTTCTCATCCAGCGCACCGTCAAGGGCTCCGTGTTCCTGCGCGAATTCGGCGAACTGATCGTCAGCGCCGCCAACGCCGGGGACGCCGCCGACGCCAGCAGCCTGCCGCCCGGTTACTAATCTTTAACAGGATTCCCCGCTTAGGCGGGGGTGTAGCCCTGGCGGCCTGCCACCCGGAAACGGCTGAGGTACGTCGGCAGGATCGATTCCGCGGTCACCGGATCGATGCCGAGGTCCCCGAACCCGTCGGCGCCAGGTGTTACCACGTTGTCCCGCATGAGAAGGCTGACCTGGTCGCGGGTCAGGATCGGTTTCGGCCAGAATTCCAGGAACCAGGCGTAGAATTTGGCCAGGCCGAACGGCATCGGTGCCAGGAAACGCTTGCGTCCAATCTCGCTTAGCAGCAGCTCCATGATCTCCTTGAAGCTGTAGACCGCCGGCCCGCCGAGCTCATAGGTCTTGGAAGCGCAATCCCCGGGCCGGGCCAGAATCCGCATCATCGCTTCGGCGACGTCGCCGACGTAAACCGGCTGGAATTTGGTGCCGCCGTCGCCGTAGAGGTCGATATCCACCAGGCCGCCTTCGGGAAACAGCTTGATCCCGGGCCACAACGGACACCCGAACACCGGCAGCACCGGCGTCAGCCGCGACAGGCCGGCGAACAGGTTGAAGAAATTGTCCTCCGGCCCGAAGACGACGCCTGGGCGAATGATGACGGCGGCGGGCAAGGCTTGACGGACCGCCGCTTCGCCGGCCGCCTTGGTGCGCCCGTAGAGCGCCGGCGATTCCTCGTCGGCGCCGAGGGCGGAAACATGGACCAGCGCCCGGACCCCGGCCGCCGAGGCGGCGGCGGCGACGTTGGCGGCGCCTTCGACATGGATACGCTGAAAAGTGCGCCGTCCGCGCTGATAAAGGATGCCGACCAGGTTGATCACTTGATCGGCGCCTTCAATGGCGGCCGCTACCTGCGTCGGGTTTGTGATGTCGGCGGGCCAGGGTACGACCTGACCGACGTCGCCGTCGACTTTGAGGAAATTGGCAGCCTCGACGCCGCGGACGGCGACCCGGACGCGCCGGCCGGCGTCGGCCAGCCGCTTGACCAGATGACGGCCCAAAAAACCGGAGCCGCCGAAAACGGTTATTACAGGATGATTCAAGGGGCCGCTCCTGTTATGGCTGGTGTCGGGCGCCGGCTTGGCGCCGGTCCCTGGAAAGGCGGGGCCGGAACCTCACCGGCGCTCGGATACCGGCTTACAATGCCCGCCCGAACCCCGTCAACCCCGGAGGTGAATGGCGGTTGACATCGCCGTCCGGGCGGATTAACGACTGTCCCCGTCAACACCCTTTGACGCAACCGTTTCCCGGTGCCCAGGTGGCGGAATTGGTAGACGCGCAGGTTTCAGGTACCTGTGGCCGCAAGGTCGTGGAAGTTCGAGTCTTCTCCTGGGCACCATTATTTCCGGCTCCCATGGCCCGCCCCAGGGGCCGCCCAGGGGCCGCCGGAGCCAAAGGCCTAAGAAAAAGGAGCCCGGAGCCGTTGAAACCGAAAGCCAAATCCATCGAGGTCTACAAGAACGACCTGCCGGACGGGCTGGATCTGGGCGACATCGTCGCCGTGGATACGGAAACCCGGGGCCTGAAACTGGGACGCGACCGGCTGTGCCTGGTCCAGGTGTCGGCCGGGGACGGCAACTGCCATCTGGTGCAGTTCCCCGACGGGGGGTTCGATGCGCCGAACCTGAAGGCGCTGTTCACGGATAAGGCGGTCACCAAGATCTTCCATTACGCCCGTTTCGATATCGCGGCGATCCAGACATACCTCGGCGTCTGGTGTGAGCCGGTCTATTGCACCAAGATCGCCTCCATCCTGGTTCGTACCTATACCGACCGCCACGGCCTCAAGGACGTGTGCAAGGAATTCCTGGGCGTGGAACTGTCCAAGGAACAGCAGTCGTCTGACTGGGCGGCGGAGACGTTGACGCCCGAGCAAATCGAATACGCCGCCGCCGACGTGCTTTACCTGCATGAAATCAGGGCCAGGCTGGACGCCATGCTGGCGCGCGAAAACCGCCAGGAATTGGCCGAAGCCTGCTTCGGTTTCCTGAAAACCCGGGTCGAACTGGATATTGCCGGTTGGCGCGACGAAGACGTTTTCGCTCACTGAAGGCCGGCGAAATAACCATAACCTTCGGGTTTTGTTGATTTTTCCGGGTTTGAAGTGCATACTCCCGGCGAGTTTAAGTCTGCCGGGAGTTAAGGTTTTTTTCGCTCTTTTGGCTTAAACCTCGGGCATTGATGACGCTTTTTCCCGGCCCCGCACCAAGACAATAACAAGACGGGAAGAATTGAATAGCGGTTCGACATGAGTTCACCTCCGGCTATGCCAAAATCAGGTTCCGACGGGCGCCAAGACGCCACCACGGAGGCCGATCTTTCCTCCGCTAAAAGGGTGCTCGGCATCGAAGCCGCGGCTTTGGACGCCCTGGCCAAAAGCCTGGGCGAGCCGTTCTGCCGGGTCCTCGACGTAATGGCCGCCGTCACCGGGCGCATCGTCGTCACCGGCATGGGCAAAAGCGGCCACGTCGCCCACAAGATCGCCTCCACCCTGTCGTCCACCGGCACGCCGGCGCTGTTCGTGCATCCGGCCGAGGCGTCGCACGGGGATCTGGGCATGATCGCCAAGGGCGACGCGGTGTTCGCGTTGTCGAATTCCGGCGAGACCACGGAACTGGCCGACCTGGTGGCCTATGCCAAGCGTTTTGAAATTCCCCTGATTGCCGTCACCGGCGGCGAGGAAAGCGCGCTGGCCAAAGCGGCGGATGTTTCCCTGGTGTTGCCGCAAAGCGAGGAAGCCTGCCCGATGGGCCTGGCGCCGACGACGTCGACGACGGTGATGATGGCGCTCGGCGACGCCATTGCCGTGGCGCTTCTGGAACGCAAGGGCTTCTCGCCCGACGAATTCCACGTCCTGCATCCGGGGGGAAAACTGGGCCGCCGGCTGCTCAAGGTCACCGACATCATGCACACGGACGAGGAATTGCCGCTGATCGGCCCCGCGACCTCCATGGCCGACGCGCTGATCGAAATGACGGCCAAGAGCTTCGGTTGTGTCGGCATTGTCGACGCCAAGGGAAAGCTTCAAGGGGTGATTACCGACGGCGACCTTCGCCGTCACATGAGCCCCGAGCTGCTATCGCAAATCGTCGGCGACATCATGACCAAGGACGCCAAGGCCATCGGGCCCGAGATGCTGGCCAGCGAAGCGGTGGGGTTCATGAACGCCAATTCCATCACCAACGTTTTCGTCGTCGAAGGCGGGCGTGCCGTCGGCATCCTTCATATCCACGACTGCCTGCGCGCCGGCGTGGCCTGAAGCCCCCGGGGGCCCTGGTAACGGATTATGAGCACGCTTGAGACCGCCGCCGGTTTTCCCCCGCCCCCCCGGCCCACGGCCCGGGGCCGCCGCCGCTCGGTGATGGAAAACAGGGCGCGGCCGAAACATCTGAAATGGTATAGCCGCTTCGTCCAGATGATGAAGTTTCTGTTGCCGACGGTGGCGCTGGTGTTGATCGGGCTGGTTCTGGCGTGGCCCTATCTGAAAACAGAAGATTTGAAGTTCCGCCTAAGCTTTGCCGCCTTGACCGCGGCTCAGACCGAAGAGCCCTCCATGGTCAATCCCCGTTATGTCGGCTTCGACAATGACAACCAGGCCTTTTCCATCACCGCCGACCTTGCCCGCAACCTGTCCGGCGAATCGTCGAACGTGGAACTGGAAATGCCGAAGGCGGACATTACGTTGAAAGACGGCACCTGGCTGGTGCTGACGGCCGAAACCGGCATTTTCCGGCGAACGGAGAAAATCCTGGACCTGGAGGGTGCGGTCAACATGTTTCACGATTCCGGTTTTGAATTCCGCACTTCGCGGGCCAGCATCGAACTGGAAAAAGGCACCGCCCGGGGAACCGCCCCCGTTCACGGACAGGGACCGTTCGGCGATCTGAGCGGCGAAGGCTTCTACCTTATCGACAAGGGCAAGACCATCGTCTTCACCGGCAAGTCGAAACTGGTAATCTATCCGAAGGGCGGAAAGATACTTAGATGACGATTTTTCGGTTCATTGCCCGATGGTTGTTTCGGCCCCGCACGGCGGCCCGAAGCCTGGTCCTCGGCCTGTGGACGGCGGCGGTTATCTCAGGCGGCTTCTCCATCGGTCCCTCTATCGGTTTTGGAGGCGTTGCCTTCGCCCAAAGCCTCAATTTCGGCGGCGGCGCTTCCGATCTGCCGATCGAGATTTACGCCGACGACGGCATCGAATGGCAGCAGGAGAACCTTGTCTTTCTGGCCCGCGGCAATGCACGCGCGGTGCGCGGCGAGGTCACGGTATTCGGCGATGAACTGCGTGCGTACTACCGGGAAAATCCCGACGGCAGCACCGATATCTGGCGCCTGGACGCCTATGGCAATGTGCGGATCAAAACCGCGCAGGAGACGGCCTACGGCAAAAAGGCCATCTATCAGATCGACAAAGGGGTCATGGTGCTGTCCGGTGGCCGGGTGCGGCTTGTCACCCCCACCGACGAAATTTTCGCCGACAAGCAGATCGAATATTGGGAAAACAAGCAGATGGCGGTGGCCCGCGGCAACGCCCTCGCCCTCGCGCATCAGGCCGATAAGCAGGTGCTCCGTCCCGATGTAGTGGTGGTTCAGCCGCCGGGCCTCATCCACCGCAAGCTCAATAACTTTCTTTGCCCGCGGCGTGAGGCCGATCTCACCGGGAGTCGGGCGCTCGCCACGGCCGATTATGAACTCGACCGCAGAGCGGACCTTAACCAGTTCGACATTGAGATTCGAAAGTACGCGCGCGGCCACGCCCTCGGTCTCTCGCACCAGTCCAAGCAAAATGTGCTCGGTCCCGATGTAGTTGTGGTTGAAGCGCTGCGCCTCCTCCTGAGCCAGGGTGAGGACGCGTCGCGCGCGCTCTGTGAATTTGTCGAACCGGTCAGCCATCGGCCACTCCGTTTCGTGTACACGATTAAGGCTAGCATAGCCCGTTTTTGAGGGTCGAGGCGGCTTCCCCGTGCCCTCCCGCAGCCAACACTAGCCCCGTCATGATGGCGCGGGAGGCGCGTATCGCATGTCAGGGAAAACCCGCAAGCCCGGTTGATGGAATCACCCGGTCCCGCCGATCGATCGACGCACAGACCGGCGGCAGGCGCAACGTACGCGCCTTGCGGCGCGTACGTGTTATGACAGTTCGCAGTGAGGTCGCGATGATGTCGCGGCGGAGGCGCTACTCGGCCGCGGTCTCTTCCTCGGCCGTCTCGCTATCCGCGGACTCCCCGCCGGCCTTGGCGGCCTCTTCGTCGCCGGCGGACGCCTCTGGCTCATCGGCCGGAGCATCCTCGGCGGCGGGCTCTTCCGCTTCCGCCTCGGCAACGGGCTCTTCGGTCGCCGTCTCCTCGGCTGCGGGCTCCTCGGTCTCGGATTCCTCAGTCGCAGGCTCTTCGGTCGCTGCCTCGTCGGCCGCAGGCTCTTCGGTCGCTGCCTCTTCGGCCGCAGGCTCCTCGGTCGCTGCCTCGTCGGCCGCAGG
>JADFNT010000269.1 GCA_022563215.1 Pseudomonadota bacterium | reverse complement strand
TTTCGTCATGAGCCTGCCCGAAGGCTATTCGTCGACCGTCGGCGAGAGGGGCTTGAAGCTTTCCGGCGGCGAGAAGCAACGCGTCGCCATCGCCCGGACGATCCTGAAACAGCCGTCGATCCTGGTCTTCGACGAGGCGACGTCGGCGCTCGATAGCCACACCGAGCAGGAAATCCTGAAAAGCCTGCGCGAGGTGTCGGCGGAGCGCACGACCCTGACCATCGCGCACAGGCTATCGACCATCATCGACGCCGACGAAATCCTGGTGCTCAAGGACGGCCGCATCGCCGAGCGCGGCAGCCACGGGGCGCTGCTCGGCCGGGGCCGGGTCTATGCCGAGATGTGGGCGCGCCAGCAGGAGGCGCAGCAGGCCCGCGCGGCGCTCGAGATGGCCGGCGAGATACTGGCCCCGGAAGACGGACTGGACGCAAGCCTGGAAAAGGAATCCATCGAACCGGCTGAGTGAAGCCGGCCGGCAAAAAAACCCGCCGCGTCCGGCGGGCAGTAGGATTTGGGAGGATTCTTGCTCATCAATAAAACGAGCAGTCGGGGGAATATACCCCAATCCCGTCAACCGGCCCCCCTGTGAATAACGGGGAGAATGAGGATAAAACGGTTTTTTTTTGGGATTCGCCCCAGTCACAGGCCCGGCCGGCCCAGCACCGGCCCAGCACCGGCCCAGCACCGGCAAGGCCTTTATTGCACCAGCACCGAGTTGAAAAGCACGTTGGTCACCTGCACCGGGGCCACCGCGGCGCGCACCCTGAGCAGCAAGTTTTCGCGCATCCGGTAAAAATTGGCCGATCCGGATAATTCCTCGGGCTTCAGTTCCCTGAGATAGGTCATGACGTAGTCCTCGATCCGGGGCTGCAGGGCCTCGACCACGGCCACGTCCAATTCGTTGATCAGCACCAGGGTCAGGCCGACCTTCAGGAACCGGGATTTCTTTCCCTCTGCGTTGAGGTTGATCGTCATGTCCTGGAGCTTATAGAAGACCTGCCCCTGGATGACGACCTCCTCCTGGTCGACGTCCTTTTCATCGAGGCCCAGGTAGGGGTCGAGAATACCGAAGAAAAACAGGCTGAGGCCGATCAGGAGCAGAAAGAAAATCACCCCGCCGAGGATGATGAAAAGCTTGATCTTGTTGAATTTCTTCGGTGGCTTCCCCTCGCCATCCTCGCCTTCTTCGTCGTCGTCGGATTCCGCCGCCCCGTCGGCGTCCTCCTCTTCCTCTTCCAGTTCGTCATCTTCGTCGGCCATCGCCGTCTCCTCGATCCCGGTCCTCATTATGGGCCGTCCGGCCGCCAAGCCAAAGAAAAACCCCGCTCCGGCGAAGGCTGATCAAAAACGTCCCGGCGTTCGGCGCCGGGGGTGGAAACTCAATAAAAAAAAGAGGGGCCGGGCTAGACGGGGGGCTAGACGGGGGCCGGCAAAGAGGTGTTTTCGACCGCCGCAGGCGGCGCATAGACCGGCCGTTCGGCGGGTTTGAGCCTTTCCAGGCAGTACCCTTCCCTCTCGTCCACGGTCGAGGGACGCCGGTAGCACCCGTTAATCAGAGTCCACAAGCCGCCGTCGTCGCCAAAAGAATACAGGCCGGAATTTTTCATCCCAGGTCTCCAACCATTCATCGAAATACTTAGAAAATTAACCAGCGGCGGTCAAGGGCGTCGATGGGGCTGGTTCGAGTCAGTTGACGGTCTCAAGCGGGCTGAAGCGCACAGGCATGACTTCCCGGGTCTTCAGCCGCTCGGTTTCGTCCTTGTCGACGACCATCAACTGCTGGGCGTCGGCCATGCCCGCCGGCACCACCATGCGGCCGCCAGGCTTGAGCTGGTCGATCAGCAACGGTGGAATCAGCTCCGGCGCCGCGGAGACCATGATGCGGTCATAGGGCGCGTGCTCGGCCCAGCCGTGGGAGCCGTCGCCGATACGGAATTCGATGCCCGTAACCCCTTGATGTTTAATGTTTTTCTCCGCCCGGACCGCCAATTCATCGATGATTTCGACGCTGTACACCTTGGCCCCCAAGGCCGCCAGCACGGCGGCGTGATAGCCGAGCCCGGTGCCGACCTCGAGCACGCGCATGCCGTCCTCGATTTCGGCCAGGTCGGTCATCAGGGCGACCATGTAGGGCTGGGAAATGGTCTTTTCGTAGCCGATGGGCAGCGGGCCGTCGGCATAGGCGTAAGCGCGGAGCTCAAGCGGCACGAATTCGTGCCGGGGGACTTCGCCCAGGGCCTCCATCACCCGTTCATCGAAGGCGTCCTTGCCCAGCTTTTCACTGGAATAATGCGCATAGATGGCGATCACCTGGACCATCTGCTCGCGCAGGGCGTCAAAGGGGTCTTGCGTCATCTCTCCTGATCCAGCCGCCGCCGAGAACCCGGTCTTGGTCATAAAACACGCACGCCTGGCCGGGCGCGATGGCGGCCTCGGCCCGGTGCAGATGAACTTCCGCCCCTTCCCCTTCCCCGTCCTCGTTCCCGTTCGGGGCCTTGATCGTCGCCGCTACGCGTGCCGCCACCGAGCGGATTTTCACCGTCACCTCAAGGTCCCCGGTCGGTCGGTCGCCGTCGCCGAGCCAGTTGATGCCACCGACGCGGAACCGGTCTTTAAGAAGCGCCTCCTTCGGCCCGGCGATGACGCGCCGGGTATCCGGTTCGACGCGGACGACGTAAAGGGGCTCCGGCGCGGCGATTCCCAGTCCCCGGCGCTGTCCGACGGTAAAGTGGATGATGCCCTGGTGTTGGCCGATCACGTTGCCGTCCAGATCGACGACGTCGCCGGGATCGGCGGCGCCGGGGCGCAGCTTTTCGACGATGGCGGCATAGGACCCGCCCGGCACGAAGCAGATGTCCTGGCTTTCCGGTTTCATGGCGACCGGCAGCCGCAGGCGTTCGGCGTGGGCCCGGGTTTCCGCCTTGTCCATTTCGCCTAAGGGGAAGCGCAGGTAATCGAGTTGCTCGCGGGTGGTCGAAAACAGGAAATAGCTCTGGTCCTTGGCGTCGTCCAGGGCGCGGTGTAGTTCCGGCCCGCGGTGCCCCTCAAGCCGGCGCGCGTAATGGCCGGTAACCAGTGCATCGGCGCCCAGTTCCCGGGCCTTGCCCAGAAGGTCGCTGAACTTGACCGTCTGGTTGCAGCGCACGCACGGGATCGGCGTTTCCCCGGCCAGATACGTATCGGCGAAGTCCTCGATCACCTGTTCCTTGAAGCGGCTTTCGTAATCGAGCACGTAATGGGGAATGCCCAGCGTATCGGCGAAGCGCCGGGC
>JADFNT010000268.1 GCA_022563215.1 Pseudomonadota bacterium | reverse complement strand
CGCGCCCAGGTGCATGAGACCTACATCATCGCCCAGACCGAGGACGGCATCGTCATCGTCGATCAGCACGCCGCCCACGAACGGCTGGTCCAGGAACGCATCAAGAAGGCGCTGGAATCCGGCGGCGTCCCGCGCCAGGGCATGCTGATCCCCGAAGTCGTGGAACTGGACGAAGGCGCGCAGGGGCGGCTGCTCGAACGCGCCGATGAGCTTAAGGAACTGGGCCTCGTGATCGAGGCCTTCGGCGACGGCGCCGTGGTGGTGCGGGAAATCCCGGCCCTGTTGGGGGAGACGGACATCCAGGGGCTGGTCCGCGACCTCGCCGACGACCTGGAGACCTTCGACGAGGGCCTGGCGTTGAAGCAGCGCCTCGGCGACGTCTGCGCGACCATGGCGTGCCACGGAAGCGTGCGCGCCGGGCGGCGGCTGAACGTGGCCGAGATGAACGCGCTCTTGCGCGAGATGGAGGCGACCCCCCATGCGGGCCAGTGCAGCCACGGACGGCCGACTTACGTGGAACTCAAACTGGCCGACATCGAAAAGCTGTTCGGGCGCCGTTAGGCGGACTGGCAACCCCCATGCTGGCGGAATGGTTCAAGCATTTAAGGACACCCGCGCCGCCGCATCTCAAGGCCATGGGCTACGTCAAGGAACTGATCGCCGTCGAGGCCCGGCACCGCCGTTGCGCCGGGGCTTGGGCGCCGCATCTTGAAACCTGCCGCAAGCTGATCGGGGACGCCGCCCGGGACGCCGGCCATGGCCGGGTGACGGTTCTCGGCTCGGGCCTGTTGCTGGACGTGCCGGTGGACGAACTGGCGGGGTTGTTCAAAGAGGTAATCCTGGTCGACATCTTCCACATGCCGGCGATCCAGGAGCGCGTCCGGGCCCACGCCAACGTCCGGCTGGTGACCGCCGACGTCACCGGCGTCGTCGAGGCCACCTGGAACCATGTCGCCGCCGGCAGCGTCGGCCCCTTGCCGCCGCCCCAAGCCGACGCTTCGGCCTATGCGGATTCCGACCTGGTGGTGTCGGCCAACCTGTTGACCCAACTGCCGTTGCTGCCCCTGGGGCTGGTCCAGAAAAAAGGCCGGGGCTACGGCGAAGAGGAAACCCAGGCGTTCGCCCGGCGAATCGTCGAGAACCACCTGGAACTGCTGGCGGCGCTGCCGGGCCGGGTCACGGTGCTGACCGAGACCCAGCGCGTGATCTGCGACGGGCCGGAGGTCCTGCACGAGATCGACCCCCTGTTCGGGGCCGCCCTGCCGGCCGCCGCCGTCCGGAAACACTGGACCTGGAACATCGCGCCGCGTCCGGAAATCAACCGAAAATTCGATCTCCGGTTCCGCATGACCGGCATCCCCGACCTGCAAGAGGCCCTGCCCTAAAGCCCTAGGGCATTTCCGGTTCACATTGGTTCACCGAAAATGCCTTATCTATTTGTTTTAACCGCAAATTCGTCGTCGCAAATGAGTCCATTTGCTCGGGATTTGCTCTAACCGAAACGCAAAAACACCACCCGGGCGGCGCCATGGGTGCGCTCGTCGATGATGGTGAAGTCCCGGGGCGCTTCCAGCGCCTCCTTGGCCGCCACTTCGGCGACGCAGACGGCGCCCGGCGCGATCCAGCCCTTGGCCGCCAGGCCCGAAAGCGCGGCCGGGACGAGGCCGCTGTCATAAGGCGGATCGAGGAACACCAGGCCGCAGGGCGCCTTGGCCGCCAGCGGCGGCGGCGCAAGGTGTTCGGCGTCGAGCTTCAGCAGCGTCACCTTCCTGGCCAGGCCCAGAGGGCCTGAGTTCTTGCGCACGCAGGCCAGCGCCTGGGCGTCATTGTCGATGAAAACGGCGTGGCCGGCGCCCCGGGAAAGGGCTTCGAGGCCGAGCGCCCCGGTGCCGGCGAAGACGTCGGCGACGGTCATCCCCTCCATGTCCCACCCCTTGATGCCGTGGGCGAGCACGTTGAAGATCGATTCCCGCGCCCTATCGGCGGTCGGTCGCAGGTCCTGGCCTGCTGGCGCCTTCAGCGCCCGCCCCTTCAAGCGCCCGCCTATGATGCGCATGGGGTGATCCCCGGTGGTTTACGGGCCGTCATGCGGCGGCTTTCCCAATTGCTCGCGGAGCACCTTTGGGGGCACTTCTTCCACCTGGCCGCGGGCCAGCTTGCCCAACTGAAACGGCCCGAAGGCGACGCGGATCAGGCGGTTCACCTCCAGCCCCATATGCTCCATGACTTTTCGGATCTCCCGGTTGCGGCCTTCCTCCAGCGACACCGTCAGCCAGGCATTGGCCCTTTTCTGGTTGTCCAGAACCGCCTTGATCGGCGCGTATTTCACGCCCGATACGGTGACGCCGTTTGCCAGCGCCGCCAGTTTCTTTTCATCGACGACGCCGTGGACGCGCACCCGGTAGCGCCGGGTCCAGCCGGTGGCCGGCAGTTCCAGCCGCCGGGCCAGGCCGCCATCGTTGGTCAACAACAACAAGCCCTCCGACGTCAGATCAAGCCGTCCGACGGAGACCACCCGGGGCAGGGTCTCGGGCAGGCGCTCGAAGACCGTGGGCCGGCCCTCCGGGTCCCGGTGGCTGGTGATCAGCCCCGCCGGCTTGTGATAGCGCCAGAGCCTTGGGGGCAATGGGGCCGGCAGCGCCTTGCCATCGACCGTGACCCGGTTCTGCGCCGTTACGTTGATCGCCGGCGTGACCAGGGTGACGCCGTCCACGGCCACCCGGCCGGCCACGATCCAGCGCTCGGCTTCGCGCCGGGAACAAAGTCCGGCACGGGCCAGCACCTTGGCGATGCGGTCGCTTTTATTTGCCGGCGGGGGTTTTTTCGAATCCGAACCCTTCCGGCTTTTGGCTTTCCCGGCGTTCATGGCGGCGACTCTATGGCCCGCCCCCGTCCCCGGCAAGCCCGGCGGCCGGCAAGCGGCCCCGGCAAGGGTCACCCCCCTGGCGCCCCCCGCGGCGCGCCCCCGGCGGACGCCTCCCGCATGCGAACAGGCTCTTGATTTTGTCGATGAGAATGGACGATCAAGGCTGTCGGATCTAGGACTGTAATTTACATTACAAATTTGTAATGCGTTTTGTATTACAAAATATAATATAGGATCGCCAAATGACTAAAAACGATGAGGATCAGGGCTCAAGCCGTGATCCAAAATACATTCTAGAACAAATCCGCAAAGGCTACTCTCAAGATCTCTCTTTTAAATTGGGAGAGTACGACGTCCCTTGCCGGATTCTGTCCGCCGCTGAGGAGGCTAATGCAATCTCAAAGGGCA
>JADFNT010000267.1:2594-3287 GCA_022563215.1 Pseudomonadota bacterium | reverse complement strand
AAGGCAAGTTCTATATCTGGACCGAAGAAGAGATCGACGCCGTTCTCGGGCCGGACGCCGGCGCCTTCAAGAAAATCTACGACGTCACCCCCGGCGGCAACTGGGAAGGCCACACCATCCTCAACCGGTCGAAGGACCTTGCCCTCGGAGATGATAAAACGGAAAAGGCGCTTCTCGAGGCCCGCGATAAGCTGTTGGCGGTCCGGGCCGGGCGCATCCGCCCGCAGCGGGACGACAAGGTGCTGGCCGACTGGAACGGCCTGATGATCGCCGCCCTGGCCAAGGCCGGCGCCGTTTTCGGCGAGCCGGCGTGGGTTGAGGCCGCCGCCGACGTGTTCCGGTTCATCGCCGACACGATGACCGAAAATGGGACCGAAAACGGCCGGCTGAAGCATTCCTGGTGCGCCGGGCGCCTGCAACATCCGGCGACCGTTGACGATTACGCCGCCATGGCCCGGGCGGCGCTGGTTCTTCTGGGGGTCACCGGAAAGGATGAATACCTGGTCTATGCGCTGGGTTGGGTCGGGACCGCCAACGCGCACTACTGGGACGACGCGGCCAAGGGGTATTTCCTCAGCGCCGACGACACCGAAGACGTCATCGCCCGCACCAAGGCCGTCCATGACAACGCGGTGCCGTCGGGCAACGGCGTCATGGCCGAGGTGCTGGCGCGGTTGTTCCATATCACCGGCG
>JADFNT010000267.1:0-2587 GCA_022563215.1 Pseudomonadota bacterium | reverse complement strand
TTCTCGGGGCACGTCGCCGTCGAGCGCGGCGACTTGTCGATCTTCGGCGTCAACAGGCCGCTCTACCCATTCGCCGATTTCCAATACGACGAAGCCTCGATGACGGCCGTCTGGACGCTCGACGAGGCCCTGCGCGCGGACCAACTGCTGTTGGAGTTGAGCGATCGCGTCAAAGACCCCGGCGACAACCCGCTCGACGGAAATTGGCAAGACGGCGTCTCGGCGTTCCCGTCGGGCAACGGCGTCATGGCCGAGGTGCTGGCGCGGTTGTTCCATATCACCGGCGAGGCCGAGCACCGGGAGCGCGCCGAGCAGCTTTTCCAGGCCATCGCCGGAAAGGAAGCCGAGCAGATCAGCCACCAACCGTCGCTAATGAACGCGTTCGAGTTGTTGCAGACCGGCGTTCAGATCGTCATCGCCGGCACCGGGTCAAGTGCCGGGTCGGGCAGCGAAGCCGAAGACCTTCGCCGCGCCGTCTTCGACGCCGGCCTGGTCAACCGGGTCGTCACCCACCTGCCTGCGGACGCCGACCTGCCCAGTGGCCATCCGGCCCAGGGCAAGGGTCCTATCGACGGGAAACCAGCAGTCTACATCTGCGTCGGGGAGACCTGCGGCCTTCCGATCGTCGACGCCGAGCTCTTGCGGGAGGAGTTGGCGCGGCTATAGTTTCCCGCCATGCCCCATCTTTCGCTCAATAGCCCACTCGGTCCCCTGACGGTTTTCGAGGATCATGGCGCCGTCGTCGCCGTCGAATGGGGCCGCGCCGGCAGGTCCGATCCGTCGTCGCCGCTCCTGGAAGAGGCGCGCCGGCAGCTCGATACTTACTTCGATGGCCGGCTGAAGGTGTTCGACCTGTCCCTGCACCCGCCGGGGTCCGCTTTTCAGCGCGCCGTTTGGGGTCAGATGCTCCGTATCCCCTATGGCCGCACCCGGACCTATGGCGACATCGCCGACGCGCTCATGAGCGCACCCAGGGCCGTGGGCGGGGCATGCGGGCGCAATCCCATCCCCATCATCGTTCCTTGCCACCGGGTCGTCGGCGCCGACGGCCGCATGACAGGCTATTCCGGCGGCCAGGGGATCGAGACCAAGATCCAGCTCCTGAGGCTCGAGGGCTGCCTGATCGCTTGAACCCGCGGCCTTGCCGTTTCCCCCGGTCCGGACCAAAATGGCGGCCAACGACAAACGAATACCTTAAGGGAGGGAATCATGACCAAGGCTATTCGCATTCATCAGGCCGGCGGGCCGGAAGTCCTGAAATACGAGGACGTGGACATCGGCGACGTCGGGCCGGATGAGGTGCGCCTCAAGCACACCGCCATCGGCCTCAACTATATCGACGTCTACCAGCGCTCGGGGATGTACCCCATCGGCGACCTGCCGAAGACGCTGGGCATGGAGGCCGCCGGCGTCATCGAGGAAGTCGGCGCCGATGTCGAGGGTTTCGCCGTCGGCGACCGCGTCGCCTACGCCATGGGGCTCGGCAGTTACGCCGAGGAGCGCGTCTGGGGCACCGACCGGCTGGTCAAGCTGCCCGACGGCATCGACGACCAGACGGCGGCGGCGATGATGCTTCAGGGCATGACCGCGTACTATTTGCTCAACCGGACCTATCAGGTAAAACCCGGCGATACCATCGTGTTCTATGCCGCCGCCGGCGGCGTCGGCCTGATCGCGTGTCAATGGGCGAAACATTTGGGCGCCACCGTCATCGGCTGCGTCGGTACCGAGGAAAAGGCCGAACTGGCGAAAGCCAACGGCTGCGACCATTCGATCCTTTACCGCGACGAGAACGTGCCCGAGCGGGTCAAGGAAATCACCGGCGGCGAAGGCGTGCCGGTGGTTTATGACTCGATCGGCAAGGACACCTTCGATGATTCGCTGGACTGTCTGCGGCCGTTCGGTCTGATGGTTTCGTTCGGCAGCGCGTCGGGTCCGGTGGATCCGTTCAACATCGCCTCGCTGGGGCCCAAGGGGTCGCTGCACGTCACCCGCCAGACCCTGGCCACCCACACGGCGACAAGGGAACTTTTGGACGAATGCGCCGGCGCGGTCTTCGACGTGGTCCAGGGCGGGCAGGTCAAAATCAACGTCAACCAGACCTATCCGCTGGCCGAAACGGCCCAGGCCCATACTGACCTGGAGGCGCGCCAGACCACCGGTTCGACGGTGCTGCTGCCGTAATATCCTTTAAGGGTTATTTACGGAAACGCCGGGCGGGCTTCCTTGGGGTTTGTCTTAGGTATTCATGGAATCGAAGAATTCTTTGTTGGTCTTCGATATCTTGAGCTTGTCGAGCAGGAAATCCATGGCGTCCGTCACCCCCATGGGCATGAGGATGCGGCGCAGCACCCACATCTTCGACAGGGTGCCCTTGTCGACCAGAAGCTCTTCCTTGCGGGTGCCCGACTTGGTGATGTCGATAGAAGGCCAGGTCCGTTTGTCCGAAAGCTTGCGGTCGAGGATGATTTCCGAATTACCGGTGCCTTTGAATTCCTCGAAGATGACCTCGTCCATGCGCGAGCCCGTGTCGATCAGCGCCGTCGAGATGATGGTCAACGAGCCGCCTTCCTCGATGTTGCGCGCC
>JADFNT010000266.1 GCA_022563215.1 Pseudomonadota bacterium | reverse complement strand
AAGGTTCTTCTTGACCGTGCCCTCGCCCGGACCGCGGCCGATCAGGCCGCCGTTCATGAAGGCCTCGAGCGCGGTGTCGGCCTGGTAGCTGTCGCCCGACGACGGGTCGAGGAAGCTGTCGATGCGCCTGGCGACATGCGGCATGAACAGATAGGCCGCCGCGGCGCCGGCGGCGCCGACGATGCCGAACAGCGCGACCCAGCGCAGTGGCAGGCCGGCGAAGAAGGACTGCGTGAACCACACCGCCGCGACGACCACCGCCATCGAGAAATCGGGCTGCAACATCAGCAGTCCGACGACCAGTCCGCAGAGCGCCACGCAGATCAGATGCGACGGGAACCGCGGATTGAAATGATAGGCCGCGAACAGCCATGCGGTGACCACGGCGAAGGTCGGCTTGACGAATTCCGAGACCTGCAGGGATACCGGCCCGAGACGGATCCAGCGGCGCGCGCCGTTGATCTCTGCGCCGGCCACCAGGGTGACGACGAGCAATGCAAGGCAGATCAGGAAGCCACCCACCGCGACGCGGCGCAGCCGCAGCGGCGAGAGCATCGAGACGGCCAGCAGGACGGCCAGCGCCGGCACCATGAAGAGAAGCTGGCGGCGCACGAAATAGAAGGTGTCGACGCCCATGCGGTCGGCGACCGCCGTGCTCGACGCCATGGTCAGCACCGCGCCGAGGGCCATCAGCAGGCCGACGGCCAGCAGCGTCCAGCGGTCGACGGTCCACCACCAACGGCCGACGAGGCTGGTATCGGTGCGGGCAATGGCGATCATCAGCCCTCCTCCTCGGCGCCGCGGGTGCCGGGAAAGATTCCCGGTTCCTCGGACGGATCCAGATGCTTGCCGGGAAGCCTCTCGACCATGTCGCGGAAAGCGTCGCCACGGGCCTCGAAATCGTCGAACTGGTCGAACGACGCGGCACCCGGCGACAACAGCACCACGGCGCCTTCGGCCTTTTCCTTCTTGGCCAGCTTGCGGGCGTCGGAAAGCGCCGTCTTGAGGTCACCGGAAATCGTCATCGGCACACGGCCGTCGAGGAATTGCGAGAATTCCATCGCCGCCTCGCCGATCAGGAACGCGTGGCGGACGTTGCCGAGACAGGGCTCCACCGCCTTCAGGCCGCCCTGCTTGGGCCGGCCGCCGCAGATCCAGTAAATGGCGTCGTAGCACGCCAGCGCCCGGGCCGCGGCCTCGGCGTTGGTGGCCTTGGAATCGTTGACGTAGCCGATGCCATCGACCAGGGCGACCGGCTCCTGGCGGTGAACCAGGCCGGGGTAGCTCTGGATGCAGGCCATGACCGCGTGCGGGTCGACTCCGGCCGACTTGGTGGCGGCGTAGGCGGCGGCCGCGTTCTGCCAGTTGTGCGGCCCCGGGAGGCTGGGGTTCCCGCGCAGGTCCATGACCTGGGTTTCCTGGCCCTCGGTGTCGTCGACGAGAACGCCGCCCGTGGCATAGATGCCGCCGTGGACGCGCTCGGCGCCGGAAATCCCGATCACCACCTGCTCGTCGGCGGCCTTGAGTTGTTCGTAAATAGCGCGGCTGAAATCGTCATCGACGCCGACGACGGCAGTGCGGGGCTTGGTCTGGCGGTGAAAGATCATCTTCTTGGCGGCGATGTAGTCGTCCATGCCGGCGTAACGGTCCTGGTGGTCGGGGCTGATGTTCAACAGCACGGCGACGTCGAAGGTGATCGAGCGGGTCAACTCAAGCTGGAACGACGACATCTCCAGGACATAGGTGCCCTCTTGTTCCAGGGGTTCCAGTTGCAGCGCCGGGATGCCCAGATTGCCGCCGATTTCGACCTCGCGGCCGGATACCTGCATGATGTGGCCGATCAACGCCGTCGTCGTCGATTTGCCGTTGGTGCCGGTAATGCCGATATAGGCCGCCGCCCGCTGGGTGCGGACCAGAAGCTCGGCGTCGCCGATGACCTCGACATTTTCGGCCTCGGCCAATTTGACGATTTCGTGCGGCTGCGGATGGTGGAGGGGCACGCCCGGGCTCAACACCAGGGAGGTTTGTTCCTTCCAGTCGATGCCGTAAAGGTCGACCAGCGGCACGCCTTCGTCGGCGGCCCGTTGGCGGGCCGCCTCGTCGTCGTCCCAGGCCGAAACGTCGGCGTCGCTCTTGACCAGCGCCTTCGCCGCCGACAGTCCGGAAAGGCCGAGTCCGAAGACGGCGACCGGGTAACCTGCGAAGGGAAAAACGTCGATCATCCGTTCCTCATCTCAGCTTCAACGTCGACAGGCCGACGAGCGCCAGGATCGAAGCGATGATCCAGAACCGGATGACGATGGTGCTTTCGGCCCACCCCTTCTTTTCGAAGTGATGGTGCAAGGGGGCCATGGCGAAGATCCGCTTGCCGGTCAGCTTGAAGGACACCACCTGGACGATCACCGAAACGGTCTCCAGCACGAACAGCCCGCCGACGATGAACAGCACCAGCTCGTGCTTGGTGATGACGCTGACGGCGCCCAGGGCCCCGCCCAAAGACAACGACCCGGTATCGCCCATGAAGATTTTCGCCGGCGGGGCATTGAACCAAAGGAAGCCCAGGCCGCCGCCGACCAGGGCCCCGCAAAAGATCGCCAGCTCTCCGGCCCCGGGCACGTAATGGAGTTGCAGGTAGCTGGAAAACACCGCGTTGCCGACCAGATAGGCAATCAGCGCGAAGACGCCGGCGGCGATCATCACCGGCACGATGGCCAGCCCGTCCAGGCCGTCGGTCAGATTGACGGCGTTGGACGACCCGACCATGACGACCGCGGCGAAGAGGACGAACGCCCAGCCGAGGTCGAGAAGGACATTCTTCAGGAACGGCACCGCCAGGGTCGAGGTCAGGGCCGGCGGCAGTTGATGCATGATCACAAACGCCGCCACCAGGGCGACCGCCGCCTGCAACAGCAATTTCAATTTCGCCGACAGTCCTTTTGAATCCTGGCGGATGACCTTCAGGTAATCGTCGAGGAAACCGATGGTGCCGTAGGAAATGGTGACCCCCATCGCCGCCCATATATAGACGTTGGTAAGGTCGGCCCACAACAACGTCGCCATGCTCAGCGCCAGGAGAATAAGGAAGCCGCCCATGGTCGGCGTCCCCTTCTTGGTCAGAAGATGCCCTTCCGGGCCGTCTTCGCGAATCGGCTGACCGACGCTTTGATGTTTTTTCAGGGCGTTGATCAGGGGCGGCCCGAACAGGAAGCTGATGATCAGCGCCGTGATGATGGCGCCGCCGGTGCGGAATGTCAGATACCGGAAGACGTTGAGGACCGCGAACTGAT